>NZ_JBVJVK010000023.1:18772-117255 GCF_055603705.1 Actinosynnema sp. NPDC037264
ACCCCCCCCCCCCCCCCCCCCACCCCCCCCCCCCCCCCCCTCCCCCCCTCCCCCCCCCCCCCCCCCCCCCCCCCCCCTTGGGTCCGGGAGGTTCGGCTCACGCGGCCAGGGCGGGGGTGCGGGTCGGGGTGGGGAGGCCGAGGGCGCGGGCGTAGAGGGACTCGAAGGTCTCCAGGGTGGTGTCGATGGCGTGGGCGGCGATCAGGTCGCCGGACGCGGCGCCCATGCGGGCGGTCACGGCGGGGTCGACGGTGACGGCGTGCAGGCGGTCCGCCAGGCCGCGCACGTCGCCCGGCGTGAACAGCCAGCCGTTGCGCCCCGGCTTGCACAGGTGCGGCAACGCCATCGCGTCCGCCACCACGACCGGCTTGCCCGCGGCCATCGCCTCCATCGTCGCCAGGCTCTGCAGCTCGGCGATGCCCGGCATGCAGAACACGTCGGCCGCGGCGTAGGCGTCGAGCAGCTCGTCCTCGCTCACGAAGCCGCGGAAGCGGACGCGGTCGGAGATGCCCAGGTCACGCGCCAGCAGCTCCCACTCGGCACGGCACGAGCCGTCACCGACGATCTCGGCGTGCAACCGGGGCACGAGCGCCAACGCCCGCAGCAGCTCGTCGACCCGCTTCTCCTCGTCCAGCCGACCCACGAACAGCACGGTCGGCGCGTCGGTGTGCCGCACGGGCAGCCGCCCCCGGTACCGGTCGATGTCGATGCCGCACGACACCGGCACCGCGCGCTCGGGGAAACCGTTGTCGTGCAGCAGCTGCACGGCGCGCGGCGTCGGCGCGGTCACCACGTCGGCGAGGCCGAAGACCCGCCCCAGGTCGCGCCACGCCCACCGCGACGCCACGCCCTGCAACCACGCCGGCACGTGGGCGTGCCCGAACAGGTTCTCCGGCATGAAGTGGTTCGTCGCCACCGTCGGGATCCCCAGCGCCGCCGCCCGCCGCAGCACGTACCGCCCCACCACGAAGTGCGCCTGCACGTGCACCAGGTCCGGCCGCAGCTCCTCCAGCAGCACGCTGACGTCCTCGCGCACCTGCCACGGCAGCCCGATGCGGAACGTGCGGTGGAACGGCGTGCGGTGCGAGCGGACCCGGTGCACGGTGATCCCGTCGGCGCGCTCGGTGCGGGCCGCGCCGTCCGCCGACACGCAGATCACGTGCACGTCGTGGCCGCGGCCGGCGAGGCCGGTGGCGAGGCGGTGGGCGAACCGGGCCGCGCCGTTGACGTCCGGGGGGAACGTCTCCGCGGCGATCACGATCCGCATGGCGCGTCCGTTGGTCACTGTCGTCTCCGATCTGGTGGGAACTGCGGAAGTGGTTCGGGTGCGGGCCAGCGCGACGACGCCGCCGACGGCGATCGCGGCGCACGCGACCTGCGCGGCGCCGACGAGCGGGCTGGTCCGGGTCGCCTCTCCGAGCAGCCCCGCGCCGATGCCGACGGCCACGAGCGGGTCCACCACGGTGAGGCAGGCGACCGCCACGTGCGGCGGTCCGCTGGCGTAGGCGTGCTGGATGAACCAGCCGCCGACGACGAGGGCGGCGGCGATGCCCGCCGCCGAGAGCGCGGTCGACCACGCCAGACCGCCCTGCTGGACGTCCTGGGACACCGACCGCATGAGCACGGAGACGAAGCCGTAGGCGACACCGCCCGCCGCGCCGAAACCGAGGGCGCGCACCGCCGGCCGGGTCGACAGCACGCCGACCAGGCCCGGGACCGCGATCAGGCCGAGCGCCAGCAGCGCGGCCTTCACCTCGGCCTCCGGCACGACCGCGGTGGACGTGGCGGTGCCCGCGGCCAGGAGCACGAAGGCCCCTACGCCGAACGTGGTCCACGCGACGGCGGGCAGCTCACGCCGACGACCGTCGAGCACCGCGGTGATGCCGATCGCGACCACGCCGACCGGCTGCACCACGCTCAACGGCGCCATGCCCAGCGCCGCCGCGTGCACGCCGGCGCCCAGCACGAGCAGCACCAGGCCCAGCAGCCACCGCGGCCTGCGCAGCAGGTCCAGCACCCGCAACGCGGCGCCCCCGCTCGCCCGCACGGCGTCGTGCTGCAGGCGCGCGGCGAAGGCGAAGAACACCGCGCCCAGGACCGCGAGCAGGACGGCGAGCCACGTCATGACGTCTCCTCGCGGCGCAGGACGGCGGAGGCCAACGCGAACAGCAGCCCGTACAGCAACGCGAACAAAACGCGCTCGAAAAGCCCGAGCACGACCGCGCCACCACCCGGGTAGACCACCGAGACGTGGCTGAGCATGAATGCCACCGAGGTGATACCCGCGGCGATGGAAAAACGGCGCAGGGTGGTACTGGAGATGAACGTCCGGGAAATCAGCCACCCGGCCAGCGGCAGGCTCGCGAACATCACCGCGCCCGCGTACCGGTGCACCGCGCCGGAGAACGACGTGGGCGTGCCGGTCGGGTCGGTGGGGAACACCGTCACCACCGCCAACCCGGCCGACCACAGCCCCATCAGCACCGCCACCGGCCCCCGCCTGGGCAAACCGGACCGGACCAGGGCGACGAGCAGGCCGACCGACGCCGCCGCCAGCGTCAGCGAGGTGACCGCGAGGAGCCCGCTGCCGTTGTCCACGAAGATGTAGTCGCTGATCGTGTGGGCGATCGGGCTGAGCTCGCCGACCGACGCCACGTGCAGGTAAACAATCGGGAACAGCGACAGGACGAGTCCCACAACGGCCAGCGGCAACACCGCCGCCCGTCTTTTCCCCCGGATCTCCACCACGGGAAAATCTTCGCCCGGAATGGTGACCGAAGATATCGGGAACACCCCCGAGACGACCCTGAAGCCACCCGGAGAACCCTGGTAGGGCTGACCCCACCACCGGGCCGGGCCGGGCGACGCCCTAGGCTTCCGCGTCGTGAGCCCGCACCCCCCGCACCCTGCCGTGGAAGTGTCGGGGCTGGTCAAGCGCTACGGCTCCACCGTCGCGGTGAACGGACTCGACCTCACCCTGGACACCGGCACGGTCCTCGCGCTGCTCGGCCCCAACGGCGCCGGGAAGACGACGACCGTCGAGGTGTGCGAGGGGTTCCGGGCGGCCGACGGCGGCGAGGTCCGCGTCCTCGGGCTCGACCCGAAGCGCGACGGCGACCGGCTGCGCCCCCGCATCGGCGTGATGCCGCAGGGCGGCGGCGGCTACCCGGGCGTGCGGGCCGACGAGATGCTGCGCCTCGTGGCCGCGTGCGCCGCCAACCCCCTCGACCCCGCGTGGCTGCTCGACGTGCTCGGCCTGTCGTCCTCGGTGCGCACCCCGTACAAGCGGCTCTCCGGCGGGCAGCAGCAACGCCTGTCGCTGGCGTGCGCCCTGGTCGGACGGCCCGAGCTGGTGTTCCTGGACGAGCCGACCGCCGGCATGGACCCCCAAGCCCGCCGCCTGGTGTGGGAGCTCGTGTCGGCGCTGCGCGCGGACGGCGTCAGCGTGCTGCTGACCACGCACCTCATGGACGAGGCCGAAGCCCTCGCCGACCACGTCGTCATCGTCGACGCCGGCCGCGTCGTGGCCCAGGGCAGCCCGGCCGAGCTCACCGAGCACCACGCCGACGACCGGCAGCTCCGCTTCCGCGCCCGACCGGGGCTGGAGCTGACGCTGTTGCGCGACGCCCTGCCGGAGGGCCTCCAGGTGCGTGAGGCCAGCCGGGGCACCTACCTGGTGCAGGGCCACATCGACCCGCAGGTCCTCTCCACGGTCACCTCGTGGTGCGCGCAGCAGGGCGTGCTGGCCGAGGAGCTCACCGTGGCCAGGCGCAGCCTGGAGGACGTGTTCCTGGAGCTGACCGGCAGGGAGCTGCGCTCGTGACCGACTCGCCTTCGTTCGCGCCCGGCACGTTCACGCCCGCGCCCGGTCGCGGGAAGCTCGGCCGGATGCTGCTCGCCCAGGCCCGCACCGAGACCGTGCTCACCCTGCGCAACGGCGAGCAGATCCTGCTGACCGTGCTCATCCCGGCGGCGCTGCTGGTCGCGATGAGCCTCATGGACGTCATCCCGGTGCCCGACCCCCGGGTCGGCTCGGCCACCGCGCGCATCCTCGCGCTGGCCGTGATCTCCTCCGCGTTCACCGGGCAGGCGATCGCGCTGGGCTTCGACCGGCGCTACGGCGTGCTCAAGCGGCTCGCCGCGACCGCGCTCCCCCGCTGGCTGCTGGTCGCCGGACGGGTCGTCGCGGCGTTGGCCGTGGTCGCCGTGCAGGTCGTGATCATCGCCGTGATCGCGCTGCTGCTGGGCTGGCGGCTGCCGTCCGCGACCGGCCTGCTGTGGGCGGCCGTGCTGATCGTGCTCGGCACGCTGTCGTTCGGCGCGCTCGGCGTGCTGCTCGGCGGCGCGCTGCGGGCGGAGATCGTGCTCGCGCTGGCCAACATCGTGTGGTTCGTGCTGCTGCTCATCGGCGGCGTCGCGCTCGGCGTGGACAGCCTGCCGACGTGGCTGGCGACCGTCGTCGACGCGCTGCCGTCCGCCGCGCTCGCCCTCGCGCTGCACGACGCCGTGGTCGAGGGGACGGCGCCGAGCCCCGGTCACGTGGCCGTGCTGCTGGTCTGGGGCGTGGCCGCGGGCGCGCTGGCGACGAGGACCACGAAGCTCGGGTGACACCCCCGGGCGGCGGTTCTCAGCCAGTGGTACCTACCATCGGTTCGTGTCCGCCCCATCCTGGTTCACCACCTTCCTGAGCACGTTCCAGCGCGCGTTCGCCATCGCGGTCGTGATCGCCCAAGGCGGCATCGCGGTCACCGGGTCGATCGTGCGGGTGACCGGATCGGGCCTGGGCTGCCCCACCTGGCCGCAGTGCTTCGAAGGCAGCCTCGTGCCGGTCGAGCACCCCGAGGTGGCGTCGCTGCACCAGTGGGTCGAGTTCGGGAACCGCACGTTGACCGGCGTGGTCGGCGTCATCGCCGGGCTGTGCGTGCTGGCGGCGTGGTTCAACCGGCCGCGGCGCAAGCGGGTCGTGGTGCTGGCGCTGGTGCAGTTCGGCGGCGTCGTGCTGCAGGCCGTGATCGGCGGGTTCACCGTGCTCACGGGCCTGCTGTGGTGGACGGTGAGCGTGCACTTCCTGGTGTCGATGGCGCTGGTCTGGTTCGCCGTGCTGCTGGTCGCGGCGCTGGGCGAGGGCGACGAGCCCGCCCGGCCCCGCGTGCCGCGGGCGTTGCTGGCGTTGCAGGTCGTGCAGGCGGGCACGCTCGGCCTGCTGCTGCTGGCGGGCACCTTCGTCACCGCCGCCGGACCGCACGCGGGCGACGCGGCCACCCCGCGCCTGGACGTGTCGGTGGACACGTTGTCGCAGGTGCACGCCGACCTGCTGTTCCTGTTCCTCGGCATGCTGATCGCGTTGGGCTTCGCGCTGCGCGGCCACCCCGTGCCGCGGCGGCCGTACTACGCGCTCGTGGCCGTGGTGCTCGCGCAGGGCGCGCTGGGCATGGTCCAGTACTGGACCGGCGTGCCCGAGGTGCTCGTCTCGCTGCACGTGCTGGGCGCCGGCGCGGTCGTCGTCGCCACCGCCGCCCTGTGGGTGTCGACCCGCGAACGGCCTCAGCGCGAGGACGAGGGCCTGCGCTCCCAGACCGCGGGCAGCTCCGTGGCCAGCCACGTGTAGAGGTCGTCCACGGTCCGCAGCCGCACGGCGCGTTCCGGGTCGCCGCTCATCAGCCGCATCCCGGCCTCGGTCAGCTCGCGCACGCTCACCAGGGCGTCCAGCTTGCGCTGGATCAGGTCGACCCACCGCTTCTCGTTGATCCGGTACTGCGCCGCCTGCCTGCCGCGCCGCGTGCGCTTCGTCACCAGGCCGGCGTTGACCAGGAACTTCAGGTTGGTGCTGATCGAGCCGCTGCTCGCCTCCAGCTCCTGGGACAGCTCGGCGGCGGTCCGCTCCGTCGGCTGGCACACCAGC
This sequence comes from Actinosynnema sp. NPDC037264, assembly GCF_055603705.1. Lineage (NCBI taxonomy): Bacteria > Bacillati > Actinomycetota > Actinomycetes > Pseudonocardiales > Pseudonocardiaceae > Actinosynnema > Actinosynnema sp. NPDC037264. The sequence goes on from NZ_JBVJVK010000023.1 coordinate 24,675, forward strand.
AGGTAGCCGAGGATGCGACCGCCGATCAGCGGGATGCCCTCCTCGGCGAAGTGCGCCGCGAACCGCTCGATCCACGCCGACAGCCGCGTTTCCCGTCCGACGCTCATCCGACCCCCTCGGCTCGACGACCGGTACTTCGGTCGACACTGAAGCCACGATAGGTCGTGTGCTGATCATCACGCAAAGGCGGCGCGCCGTCCGGGGCGTTCGACCCGGGGGTTCCGAGCGTTCGACGCGCGGGGTCAGAGGCGGCGGAGGCCGGCGAGGACGCGTTCCATCAGGCCCAGGTCGGGCGAGTCGCCGTCGGTGGACGCGGTGCGGTGGACGTCGATCAGGCCCCGTTCGGCCATGTCCCCGAGCAGCACCTTGGCCACGCCGAGCGGCAGGCGCAGCAGGGCGGCGACCTCAGCCACCGACCGCGGCCTGGCGACCAGGGCGATCACCTCGTGGTACTCGGCCTTCATGGCTCCCGGGTAGTCCCAGTCCACCGCCGACACCAGCGTCTCGATCTCCAGCTGGATCGACGACGTGGTCCGGCCGCCGGTCCACGAGTAGGCGCGGACGATCGAGGCCGCCTCCTCGCGCGGGTACTCGAACTCGTCCTCGTCGTCGTCGAAGACCGGCCGGTGGGGCTTGGTGTCCCCGGTCCCGGCCTGACGCGGCTCGGGCTTCGGCTGCTCCTGCTTGCGGCGGCGGGAGGAGTCGAGGCTGAACCCGTTGAGCAGGGCGGCGAACGTCTCGTCCGACGACCCGGTGTCCTCGTTCCGGTCCATGACCACCTCACGCAGACGGGCGGGCCATCATCCGCTTCGCGCCGTGGAGCTGGGCGCGCAGCTCCGGGGTCAGGAGCTGGCCGACCTGGTCCACGACCACGGTCATCTCGTAGGCGACCTGGCCGACATCGGCGTCCGGTGCGGCCAGCACCGCGAGGCACGAGCCGTCCCTGATGGACATCAGCAGCATGATCCCGTACTGCATCTCGATCACCGACCGCAACACGCCGCCGCCGTCGAAGCACCTCGCCGCCGACTCGGTCAGGCTCGCCACGCCCGCCGCGATCGCGGCCAACTGGTCGGCCCGGTCGTCGGGCAGCCCGGTGGACGCGGTCAGCAGCAGACCGTCCACCGAGATCACCACGGCGTGGGCCACCCCGGGCACGCGATCGGCGAAGTTGCTCACCAGCCAGCCGAACTGGTCGACCTGTCGCGACTTCTGCGTGCTCATCCGCTCTCCTGCCCAGCTCGATTCTCACCGGAACCCCGCACACCTTGCCGGATCCCGGTCTGGTAGCTGGCGAGGAAGCCGCGTGTCGCCTGCGGATCCCTCCGTACGGGTGCCACCGCGTCGGGCGCACTCGGCCGTTCGGCCACCAGATTGCTCCGCGGCTGCCTCTTGGGCAGTTCCGCCGGATTGTCGTTCACGGGCTTGTCGTTCACGGGCGCCTCCCCGCGCGCGTGGGTGTCCGCGGCCCGGTGCCGCGCTTGTTCCGCCGGTCCGGAGGGCGCCGCCGCGCCGCCGAACCAGGTCGAGGCCGTCCGCCGCGGCGCGGACGCCGGCGTGGCGGGCGGGGTGGCGGCCGGGGTGTCGACGGTGCGCCCGCGGAACGGGGTCCACCCGTCGTCCTTCAGCGGCACGACCGGTGGCAGCGCCGGCTGCGGCAGACCGGGCACCGCGGCCCGCGGCAGGACCGGCTGCGGGCCGGTCGACGGCGGCAGCGCCGGCTGCGGACCCGTGGCGCGAGGCAGGACGGGCTGCGGCAGGGCGGGCTGCGGGCCCGAGGAGCGAGGCAGCGCCGGCTGCGGCCCGGTGGACGGTGACGGCGCCGGGATGGACGGCTGCGGGGCCGGCGCGCGGGACGGCGTCGACCCGGTCGGGCGCACCAGCTCGGCGGGCAGCGCCACGACCGCGCGCAGCCCGTCGCCCTGCTCGCGCAGCGACACCTCGATGCCGTGCCGCCCGGCGAGCCTGCCGACCACGTACAGGCCGAGCTGGCGCGACACGGGCAGTTCGCCGGAGTCCTCCGACGCGGCCAGCGCGATCCGGCGGTTGGCCTGCGCCAGGTCCTCCTCCGACATGCCGACGCCGAGGTCGATCACGTCGACGAGCACGCCGCCGCCGGGCCGCGGCCGTCCGCCGACGACCACCTGGGTGCGCGGCGGCGAGAACGTGGTCGCGTTGTCCAGCAGCTCGGCGACCAGCCGCACCAGGTCGCCCGCGGCGTAGCCGACGACCTCCACCGACGGCGTGGTCTGCACGACGACCCGTTGGTACTGCTCGATCTCGGACGCGGCGGCGCGCAGCACGTCGCCCAGCGGCACCGGGCGGGTGAAGCGGCGGGCCACGTCGCTGCCCGACAGCACCATCAGGTTCTCGTTGTTGCGGCGCATCCGGGTGGCGAGGTTGTCCAGCTTGAACAGGTTCGCGAGCTGCTCGGGGTTCTCCTCCTGCCGCTCCAGCTCCTCCATGAGCTTGAGCTGCCGCTCCACCAGGCCCTGGCTGCGGCGGGACAGGTTGATGAACGCGTTGCGCATGCCGGTGCGCAGGTCGGCCTGCTCGGCCGCGGAGCTGACGGCCTGCCGGTGCACCGCGTCGAACGCGCGCGCCAGCTGGCCGAACTCCTCCCTGGTGTGCACGGGCACCGGCGTCACGCTCACGTCGTGCGCGGCGTTCTCCCGCAGCTGCGCCACCAGGGTGGGCAGGCGGTGCTCGGCGACGTCCAGCGCGGCGGTGCGCAGCGCGCGCAGGGAGCGCAGCAGGTAGCTGCCGACGACGTAGCCGACCGCGGCGGCGGCGAACATCGAGGCGAGCAGGATCACCGACGCCGCGCCGGCCCGGTCGCTGGTGGAGTCCTGCAACCGGCTCGCGGCGGCGGCCAGCTGGCCCTCCAGCGCGTGCAGCACCACGCCGAGCTGCCGGAGGGTGGCCTCCGAGCCGCGGTTCCAGTCGTCGGCCTTGACGAACAGCTCCACCGCGGTGGAGTTGGTGCGGACCTGCTGGAACAGGCTGTTGCGGAGGTCGACCTCCTGGCCGGACACGGTGCTGCGGTAGTCGGCCTGCTGCTGCGGGGTGGCGACGGCGGAGAAGTCGGCCAGCTTGTCCTGCTGGCGGGTGTAGGACTGCTCCAGCGCGACGTCCTCGGAGTCGAGCAGCCGCCCTCGGCTGATGCCGGCCAGCACCGTCGCGTGCTGCCAGGACACCTGCTCGCCCGCCATGGCGAGGTTGTGCAGCGCGGTCGCGGTGCCGGACAGCGCCGGGTCGCCGAAGTCGCCGACCATGGCCTGGTCGAAGTCGAGCAGGGCGCGCAGCACCACGGTGTAGCCGCCGACGGCGCCTTCCAGGTCGACGCTGCCCGCCACCACGCGTTCGCGCAGCTGCGGCAGGCCGTCGAGCTGGACGGTCACGTCGCGGAACCGGGCGTTGGCGACCTCGCCGAGGGTCGTGGTGCGCTCCATCAGGTTCCGCACGCCCGCGGCGGCGTTGTCGGTGGCGCGCGTCAGCTCCCGGAAGTCGGCCTCGGGCACGCCTTCGCCCTCGGCCCGCCGCGCCGACCGCGCCCGTTCCGCCTGCACGCCCGCGATCAGCGGGTCCATGCCGGCACGGAGCGTGACGACGCGCTGCATCGAGGCGTAGGTGTCGGCGCTCTTGACGTACCCGCGGATCTGCACCACGCCCGCGCCGACGGCGACGAGCACGGGCACCGCCAGCACGGCCGCGAGCTTGACCGGCAGACGCCAATTCCGCCAGTCCGCGACGGCGCTCCACCACTGCCCGCGCGCGATGTTGTCGCCAGTCACCAGACAAGCCCCGGAAAGTCCGTAGTTGTTTCGAAGTTGAACGACGTCGACGTATTGATGATCGACGACCGTGATGTTGCTGGGCGGATAGTAGGTGGTGAACAGGCGTGGGACAACGACCTTGCGGTAGGTCCTCATCCGATCGGCGCAGCGTGACCACGCCGGGCGACACGGACGCCAACCGAGACAACGGTCCGGCATCGACTGAGCAGCGGTGACACGACCGTTGGCGGCACGTCGTTGACTGGCGGCGCAACGCGGTTACGCTGAGCGCTCGCCGGCGGCCCGCGCATCCGCGCGCACGACGAGGCAAATCCCCGTGGAGGATTGATGACGAAGGCGATCCTGCCTCCGACGGATTCCAGACCCGCTCGCGGCGGGCGCGGCTTCGCCACTTTCGACGACCCGGGGTCATCCCTGTTGGTCGACGAAGCGGGCGACCCGGACTTCGTCGCGCTACAGGCGAGCGCTGATTTCCGCGAGCTCCGTCGGCGGACGGCGATCTTCGTGCTGCCGGCGACGTGCGGGTTCCTGCTGTGGTACCTGGGTTACGTCGCGCTGTCGGCGTACGCGCCGGACTTCATGGGCACGCCGGTGTGGGGCGTGATCAACGTGGGTCTGCTGTTCGGCCTGCTCCAGTTCGTCACCACGATCGCGCTGACGCTGGGCTACGCCCGCTACGCGCGGCGCAAGCTCGACCCGCAGGTCGACTCGGTGCGCGCGCTCACGGCGGAGGACCAGGGCTGATGGGCGGCAACACCGCGATCAACCTCGGCGTCTTCGGCGTCTTCGTGTTGATCACCCTCTACGTCGTGTACCGGGCGGGCAGCCGCAACGCCACCGCGTCGGACTACTACGCCGCGGGCAGCAGCTTCACCGGGCCGCAGAACGGCATCGCGCTGTCGGGCGACTTCCTGTCCGCCGCGTCGTTCCTCGGCATCTCCGGCAGCATCGCGGTCAACGGCTACGACGGGTTCCTCTACTCGATCGGCTGGGTCGTGTCCTGGCTGCTCGGCCTGATGATCATCGCCGAGCGGTTGCGCAACACCGGCCGGTTCACCCTGGGCGACGTGCTGGCGTTCCGGATGCGGCAACGCCCGGTGCGCGCCGCGGCGGCCAACGTGACCCTGGTGATCTCGCTGTTCTACATGATCGCGCAGATGGCAGGCGCGGGCGCGCTCATGGCGCTGCTGCTGGACGTGCACAGCAAGGTCGGGCAGTCGGTCATCATCGCGGTGGTCGGCATCGTCATGGTGCTGTACGTGCTGCTGGGCGGCATGAAGGGCACCACGTGGGTGCAGATCATCAAGGCCGTCTTCCTGATCATGTGCGTGACCCTGCTGACGGTGTTCCTGCTGGGCAAGTTCGGCTTCAGCCTGTCGGCGATCCTGGAGGCGGCGTCGCGGAACACGCCGCTCGGGCCGGAGGTGCTGGAACCGGGCGTGCGCTACGGCGCCACGCCGACCAGCCGGCTCGACTTCATCTCGCTGGCGCTGGCCCTGGTGCTCGGCACCGCGTCGCTGCCGCACGTGCTGATGCGGTTCTACACCGTGCCGAACGCCCGCGAGGCGCGCCGCTCGGTGGTGTGGGCGACGTGGATGATGGCCACGTTCTACCTGTGCACGCTGGTGATCGGCTTCGGCGCGCTGGCGCTGGTCGGCTCGAAGGAGATCGCGGCGGCGCCCGGCGGCGAGAACTCGGCCGCGCCCCTGCTGGCCTACGAGGTCGGCGGCGCGGTGCTGCTCGGCGTGGTGAGCGCGGTGGCGTTCGCGACGATCCTGGCGGTGGTGGCCGGTCTGACGTTGACGGCGTCGGCGTCGTTCGCGCACGACGTGTACGCGAACGTGATCAAGCGGGGCCAGGCCGACCCGAGGTCGGAGGTGCGGGTCGCCCGGTTGACGGCGGTCGTGGTCGGGCTGCTGGCGATCGTCGGCGGCATCGCGGCGAACGGGCAGAACGTGGCGTTCCTGGTGGCGCTGGCGTTCGCGCTGGCGGCGTCGGCGAACCTGTCGACGATCATCTACTCGATGTTCTGGAAGCGGTTCAACACGCCGGGGACGCTGTGGGCGGTCTACGGCGGGCTCGGGTCGTGCATCTTCCTGCTCGCCTTCTCCCCCGCCGTGTCCGGCGCGAAGTCGTCGATCTTCCCGGACGTCGACTTCGCCTGGTTCCCGCTGAGCAACCCGGGTCTGGTGTCGATCCCGTTCTCGTTCCTGTGCGGCTACCTCGGCACGGTCCTGAGCAAGGAGAAGGCCGACCCGGCCAAGCAGGCCGAGATGGAGGTCCGGTCGCTGACCGGCATCGGCTCCGGCCTGAAGTGAGACCTTCGCGGTGACGACGAACGCCGGGGCCCAGTGCCCCGGCGTTCGTCGTCGTCATAGGTCGAGAACTACCGCCGGGCGAGGGCCGCCCGGACCGCGGAGGCGAACCGGAGCGGGGCGGTGGCGTCGGTCTGGCGGAACCCGAGCGAGGGCTCGACCAGCTCCAGCTCCAGCAGCAGCGGCGCGCCGTCGACGCCCGGGACCAGGTCCACCCGCGAGTACAGGAGCTCGTCGCGGCGCAGGCCGATCAGCGCGGCGGCGGCGTCCATGACGTCCTCGGCGACCCGGCGCTGCGCGGGTGAGGGCGCCGCGCCGGACAGCCGTTCCACGATGTAGAGGCCGGACTCGTCGAACTCCGCGTCCGGCGTGAGCATGGCGCCCTTGGTGAACGCGTGCGAGTACTGCCCGCCCAGGAACACCATCGCGGTCTCGCCGACGGAGTCCACCCGCGACTGGTACGGCTGCACCAGCGCGGGCACGCCCAGCGCGTCCAGGTGCGCGGCCGCGGTCCCGTGGTCGCCGGCCGCGACCCGCAGCGCGCCGCGCGAACCGGCGCCGACGGTCGGCTTCACCACGAACTCGCCGTCCGGCCAGTCGGTGAAGCCCGGCCCGGCCACCGCCGTCGGCACGACCGGCACGCCGTGGCGCGCGAGCTCGACCAGGTAGGTCTTGTCGGTGTTCCACCGCACCACCGACGCCGGGTTCACCAGCGCGGGCTCGGCGTCGCACCAGGCCAGGAACTCCGGCAGCCGCTCGGGGTAGTCCCAGGTGGACCGCAGCACGACCAGGTCGGCCGACGTCGGCGCGCCCCACGCCGCCCACGACGCGTGCACGCCGACGTCGGCGAGGGCGTCCACCAGGGCGTCGTCGTCGCCGTCGCCGGCGGGCAGCGTGTCGCAGGTCGCGAAGAGGACCTTCACCGGCCGGCCATCTTGCGGCGGTGCGCCGGCCCGATCTTCACCGCGGCCGTCGTCTCGCGGTCCCATTCGTGCCGGTCCAGGTCGGCGACGGCCTCGACCAGCGCCTCCGCCGACGCCACGTCCGGCAGCACCACGTCGCCCATGGCGCCGTCGTCGCCGACCAGCACGACCCGCGCGCCGGCCCGCCCGACGTTCTGCACGACCGCGCGGGCCGGCTTCCCGTGCGCGGCCACGAACGCCGTCGCCGTCTTCACCGCGCGCCCGATCTTCTTGTCCTCAGCCACGTCGGCCAGACTAGAACCTGCCGGTAACTTCCGCGCACGTGACGGCACTCACCGCCCGGCTCAGGACGACGACCACACCGTCGACCACACCGACTCGTAGGCCTCGACCAGCCACTTGTCGGCCCGCGCGTGGTCGGGCCGCTCGGGCAGCGAGGACTCCGCGGTCAGCTCCTCCAACCGGGCTTCCAGCGACTCGGCCGCGTCCATCGCCTCCTGCTGCGTGTGCCGGCCCTGGCGCAGGTCGCGGATCCAGGTCAGCCACGGCTCCGGCATCGGCAGCGTGATCCGGCCGGTCTCCAGCAGCTCGACGCCCTGCACGCCCAACCGCACCATGTGCGAGGCGTACTTCGTGTCGTAGCCGTGCCGCGCGACCAGCTCGGGCCGGTTGACGCGCTTGGCCACCGTGCCGTCCACCATGCGCCTGCGCTGGCTGTGCAGGTAGCCGATGAACCGCCGGCCCGCCAACCGGGACACGATCATGTCCGAGTTGGCGCGCAGGTCACGTCCCAGGTCGGTGACCGAGACGATCTCGTGCTCGGGCGCGAACAACGGCAGCAGCACGGTCGGGTTGCCCTGCAGCGCCAGGCGCAGCCACTTCCGCAACGAGTACACGACGAGGTCCAAGTCGCCGGGGCCGGACGGGGTGTTGAGCACACCCGTGCGCTCCTCGGCGCTGCGGTGGATGTACTGCTCGAAGCGGCGCAGCCCGATCACGAACTCCGGCGGCTCGACGCACACGCCCATCTCGTCGCGGTCGTCGGTGCCCTCGATGGCGGTCCCGTGCACGCCCGAACCCACCTGCGTGCGCAGGATCGTGGCGCGCCGGGCGATCTCGGCGAATTCCGGGTTGTTGTGCTTCACGACCATTCCCCCTGTCCGGACGCGAGGAACTTATGGCGTCAACAGGCAAAGCCCAAGGGAATTTCCAGCGCCTCCCGGACCTCGCGGTCGCGGGGTAGCTTGCGGGTCGTGACCGATACCCAGAACCTCACCCACCTGGTCGAACAGTTCCTCGCGTGGCACTTCGACCGCAACCCGGGCACCGCCGCCATGCTCGGCTCACCTGCCCACGACCACACCCTCGGCGATTTCAGCGCGGGCGCGTTCACCGAATACGAACGCGGCGCGGACGCGTGGCTCGACCGGTTCGCCGCCGTCACTACCGACGACCTCCAGGGCTCGGTGGACCGCGACCTCATCGTCTCCGTGCTGCGCGGCGTGCGGGCGAAGGCGACGTGGCCCGCGTGGCGGCGCGACCCGTCCGTCTACACCGGCGCGGTGCTGTACCCGTTGTTCAGCGCGTTCCTCAACCGGCTGCGGCCGGAGCCGGAGCTGGTGGCGAGCGTGGTGAAGCGGCTGGGCGAGGTGCCCGCCGTGCTGGCCGCGTGCCGGGCGAACCTGGACCCGGGGCTGGCCGCGCCGAAGATCGTCAAGCGGGCCGCCGACCAGGCGCGCACCGGCCGGGCGTTCCTGACCGCCACGCTGCCGGCCGAGGTGTCCGACCCGGCGCTGCGCGCGGAGCTGGCCGAGGCCGCCGGACCCGCCGCGCGGGCGTTCGACGAGCTGGCGGTGTTCCTGGACGACTTCGCCGAGCGCGCCGAGGGCGACTGGCGGATGGGCGAGCGGCTCTACTCGACGCTGCTGCGCGAGCAGGAGGTGCTGGGTTACGGCGCGGCGGAGCTGCACCAGCGTGGCGAGGCCGCCTACGCCGAGCTGGACGCCGAGATGCGCGAGCTGGCCGGGTCGGACGACTGGCACGCGGTGATGGCGTCGTTCCAGGACGACCACCCGCCGACGCCGGAGGCGATGCGCGCCGAGTACGAGGCGGAGACGCGGCGGGCGCGGGCGTTCCTGGTCGAGCACGGCCTGGTGACGTTCGCCGAGGGCGAGGAGTGCCGGGTCGTGCCGTCGCCCACGTTCCAGCGCCCGGTCCTGTCGGTGGCGTCCTACATGTCGCCGCCGCCGCTGACCGACCGGCGGACGGGCCACTTCTTCGTGCCGTTCCCACCGGACGGGTTCACCGCCGAGCAGACCACCCAGCGGCTGCGCACCAACTCCCGGGCCCAGCTGGCCACGATCGCGGTGCACGAGGCGTACCCCGGCCACCACTGGCACCTGTCGTGGCTGGCCGCGCAGGACCGGCCGGTGCGCAAGGTGTTCCGCACGCCGTACTTCTCCGAGGGCTGGGCGCTGTACGCGGAGAAGCTGCTGCGCGAGCAGGGCTACTTCACCGCCGAGGTGGTCGGCGACGCGGCCAGGGCTCGGGCGCAGGAGCTGGCGCACGTCGAGGCGCGGTTGTTCCGCGCCGCGCGGATGATCGTGGACACCGCGCTGCACTGCGGCGACATGACCGTCGAGCAGGCCGAGGAGTTCATGACCACGAAGGCGTCGCTGACGCCCGGCACGGCCGCCGGCGAGGTCAGCCGGTACTGCGCGTGGCCGACGCAGGCCCCGTCGTACCTGACCGGCGCGTTGGAGATCGAGCGCATCCGGTCCGAGTTCACCGGCTCGTTGCGCGAGTTCCACGACACCATCGCGGGCGCGGGCGCGTTGCCGCTCGGCCTGGCCCGCAAGGTCGCTCTCGGCAGGTGAGACGCTCCGCCGGGTCGGCGGCGGGACGCGGAACAGACCGACCGCCGCGGCGGTTGGCGTACTGACGTACGAACAGAGCAATCAGGAGGACGCACGATGCCCAAGGCAGTGGTGGTGCGCGCGACCGGCGGGCCGGAAGCGCTGGAGCTCGCCGACGTGGAGGCGCCCTCGCCCGGCGCGGGCGAGCTGCTCGTGGACGTGGCCGCCGCCGGGGTGAACTTCATCGACTGCTACCACCGCGAGGGCCGCTACCCGCTGTCCCTGCCGTTCGGGCCGGGGCTGGAGGGCGCCGGCCGGGTGAGCGCGGTCGGTCCGGACGTCGCCGGGTTCGCGGTGGGAGACCGCGTGGCCTGGGCGCAGTCCCTCGGCAGCTACGCGGAGCAGGCCGTGGTGTCGGTCAAGGACGCGGTGCCGGTGCCCGAAGGGGTGGACGACGACACGGCGGGCGCGCTGCTGCTCCAAGGCCTGACCGCGCACTACCTCGTCGCGTCCACGTACCCCGTGCAGAAGGGCGACACGGTGCTCGTGCACGCCGCCGCGGGCGGTGTGGGGCTGCTGCTGGTGCAGTTGGCCAAGGCGCGGGGCGCGCGCGTGATCGGCACCGTGTCCACCGAGGCCAAGGAGGCGTTGGCGCGCGAGGCCGGCGCCGACGAGGTGATCAGGTACGACCTGGTGGACTTCGCGCCCGAGGTGCGGAGGCTGACCGACGGCGTGGGCGTCGAGGCGGTCTACGACGGCGTCGGCCGGACGACGTTCGACGGGAGCCTGGCCAGCCTGCGGCCGCGCGGCATGCTGGCGCTGTTCGGCGCGTCGAGCGGCGCGGTGCCGCCGTTCGACCCCCAGCGGCTCAACCAGGCGGGTTCGCTGTTCCTGACCCGGCCGTCGCTGGGCGCGCACGTGGCCACCCGCGAGGAGCTGGAGTGGCGGGCCGGTGAGCTGTTCGCCGCCATCGTGGAGGGTGCGCTGACCGTGCGGATCGGCGGGCGCTACCCGCTGGCCGAGGCACGGCGGGCGCACGAGGACCTGGAAGCCCGCCGCACCACCGGCAAGCTGCTGCTCCTGCCCTGACGGCGACGGGCGCCGCGTGCCGGTCGGCGCCTGGCCCGGACGCGCGGAAGGGCGGCCCCGACGCGGGACCGCCCTTCCGCCGCTCCCGGCGGGCGCCGCTCAGCCGGCGACCTTCACCGCGTCGACCACGAAGATCAGCGTCTCGCCGGGCTGGATGTCGTCCTTGCCGTTCGGGTAACCCTTGTCCGACGGCACGACGAGCAGCCGGCGACCACCCTCCTTGAGCCCGATCAGGCCCTCGTTCCAGCCCTGGATCACGTTGGCCTGGCCGATGTTCGCCAGCTCGAACGGCTCGCCGTTGTCCCACGACGACTCGCGCGTGCGCTGGTCGCGGAACGTCGCCAGCACGTAGTGCAGCTGCGCCGTGGAGCCGGGCTTGATCTCCGCGCCGGTGCCCTCGGTCAGGTCCTCGACCAGCAGGCCGTCCTGCGGCGTGCAGCCGGTCGGGACGGTGATCGTCGGCTTCTCCCCCGGCGCGCCGGTCACCTGGTACTGCGCCACCGCGCACGGCGGGCCGCTCGGCTCGGGCAGGTCGGCCTCGGTGGGCTGCTGCGCCTCGGGCTGGGCGGCGGTCGCGGGCGGGGTGTTGGTGAGGGTGGACGGCCGGTCGCTAGCGGTGCACGCGGTCAGCGCCAGACCGGCGGACAACAGGGAGACGAGAGCCAGGGCCGTACGGCCGACAGTACGCATGGTTGCCGAGCTTAGGGTTCACGCCCGCGCGGCGCGCCGCGGCCCCACCGGCAGGCCCAACGCCGATCACGGTGCGCGGTCGTCGATCTTCGAAACAATCCGCAAATGTGCCACTAATTACCGCTTCCGCCGTTGCGTACTCGCGCGTACAGTAACTCCGCGCACTTGATCGCATACCGAGAGCATTCGGCCGTTCGAGTGCCCACCAAGGAGGTGACACCGTGTCCGCGGAGCCGAAGGGCATCCGCAGCAACCTGTTACAGGAATTGTTCTGGACCAGAACAGGGCTGCTCCTGCTCAGCCTAGTCGTCACTTCCGGCAGCGCTCTGGCCATTTCCAGCACGATGGATCAAGGAGCCCTGCGCACGTTCCTCACGTCGGTCGGCACCGGCACGTTGATCTCCGCCGTGGTCGGGTTCGGGCAGACGTTGATCACCAGTTCGGCCGCGCAACGGGCGTTGGTCACGCCGGTCGTGGAGGAGAGCCGCCGGGCGCTGCGCGACCTCGCCGCCGAGTACCGGGCCCTGGACCGCGAGTTCTTCCCCACTCACGTGTTCGAGCCGACCGCACGGCCCGATCCGGCCTTCAACCAGGTCATGATGCAGGACCTGGAGCGCACGCGGCTGTACGTGTTCCGCGGCTTCGCGGGGCGCTACGCGGCCGGCCGGCTGCTGCTGTCGCAGACGGAGTGCGAGCTCAGAGCCGTCCTGGCCGATCCGCGGGACGACGACGCGATCCGCGGGCGGGCGCGTTACCTGCTGCGCAACGAGGGCGTGGACGGCGACTACGACGCGATCGCGGCGCGGTTGCGCGAGCAGATCTCCATCGGCCTGGTGGGGCTGTTCCTGGCCCGCGGCCGGTGCTCGCGGATCGACCTGACGATCGTGTCCGACCCGCCGTTGGACCGACTGGAGCTCTTCGACGACAGCGTCTGGCTCACCCTCTACAGCAACACCAGCGCGGGCGTGATCCGGCTCTACCCGCGCACGGTGCGGTTCTCGGAGGGCTCGTTCATCTACGGGATGGAACGCGCCGAGTTCCTGCGCATCAGCAATTCCAAGGCAGGGCTCCACATCGTCATCACGCCGGGCACCAGTCGGGCGGACTTCCTCGCCCTGTTCGAGAAGATCACCGGCGACCCGCTCACCGACGACGGGTTCCGATCGCTCGAGGAGAAGTTCCACCGATTCCGCAAAGAATTCTCCGCCTCCGCTCAGCTGGGGAGCTGATAAGTCGTGCTCACCGAGTTCACCGGGTTCTCCGCCCTCGCGGAGCTCGCCACGCTCATCGCCGTGGCCGACCCCCCTGTCGTCGACCACTGGGGACACGTCGAGAGGCGTTTCCAGGAGTGGGCGGGCCGACCCGGCCTGCGGGAGAGGCTGCGCGGGCACCTGCGCGCCCTCTCACCGCAGGACGAGATGCGCGTGGTGGCCAGATCCCGCGAGACGACGACCCACTTCGCGTGGTGCCTGCGGGACGAGCCGGCCGAGCCGTTCACGTTCTGGCTGCACGAGTACAAGCCGCAGCGGGACTGGCGACCAGGCTACGCCGACTCGATCCACAACCACCGCTACCACTTCTGCACCACCATCGTGTCGGGCTCCTACCTGCACGAGCGCTTCACCGCGGACGTGGCCGACGAAGGCCGGCAGATCGTGTCCACCACCCTGCTGCGCAGCGCCGAGGCCCACGAGGGCTCCTCGGGCACGATGCTCGCGCACGAGTTCCACCGCATCCCGAAGGCCGCCGACGACACCATGACGTTCCTGGTCAAGTCGCGCGCGGTCAGCCCGTGGAGCCTCAGCTACGACCCCGACACCCGGACCAGCCACCGGCACGTGCCGGTCGAGGCTAGGTTGGAGGTCCTGACGAACAACCTCTAACCCGCGCCAACGATCTTCGCGCGCCCCTACCATCGGCCCACCCGGCACGGGAGGGTCCAATGAGTACGGTCACGAACGCGGTCACGGCGCGGGCGATCTCCGAGGTGGAGGGCGAGGTGTGGCGGCTGTGCCGCGACCTCGCCGCGAAACTGCAGTTCCACGGCTGGCACCACGTCAGCTTCGTGCGGGACAAGGCCGTCCACTTCGCCCGGCGCAACGGCTCGGACGTGTCGCTGGTCGAGGTGGCCGCCCTCGTCCACGACGTCAACTACATGGTCCGGCGCAACTCGCTGCCGGTGGACGGCAGGAAGCTGCGGCTGGACATCCTGGCGCGCGCGGGCGTGCCGGACGAGGTCGCGGCGCGGGTCGACGCGGTGGTCGAGGAGGCCGAGATGCGCACCCGCCACCGCGACATCCCGCTCGAGGCGCAGGCGCTGTCCGACGCGGACACGCTGTTCAAGGCGCTGCCGGTGACGCCGGTGGTGCTCGCGCCCAAGTACCTCGAGGAGAACGGCATCTCGCTCAGGGAGCTGGCGCACAAGATCGTCGGCGAGCAGCGGGGCAAGCACGACGAGGGCTACTACTTCTACGACCCGGAGGCGGCGGCCACCTACTCCAGGTGGGCCACGGCGAACCTGGAGCTGTGGTCGTGCATCGTGGAGTCGCTGGACGACCCGACGGTGAACGACCTGCTGTCGGCGGTGTCCTAGGCCTGCTTGTCCCACACGACCAGGTCGAACTTGACCCATCGGTAGGAATCGACGTCCACCACGACGAAGCCGGCCCAGCGGCCCTCTGTCGTCTTCACGCAGAAGGACGCGCCCTGGCCCACCATCTCGCTGTTGATGTAATCGTCCACGGCCGTGGCGGCCGAGCACTCCTGATGAGTGGGCGGCGCCTCGGCGAGCTTCTCCGCGACCAGGACGATGTGCGCGGCGCGGAACCCGCCCTCGTACTTCAGGTCGGTCCGCTGCGTCGACTTGGCGGTGACACCACCGTTCTCGTCGGTGGTCGAGTCCAAGTCGATGGAGTAGTCGTAGTTCATCGTCACCTGACCGGCGCGGACCTGCCCGGCGGCGGGCGGCGCCGGGACGACGGTGGTCGTGCTCCCGGTGGTCGTGCTCCCGCCGGTCGTCGGCCCCGCCGCCGGCGTGGACGTGGAGCCGCCCACATCGGCGGCGACCGCGGTCGTCGTGGTGGTGGCCGATCCGGCGCGGGCTTCACCGGCGGTGGGGCGCAGTTCCAGGCCGCCGAGCACACCGCCCGTGGCGGCGCCCACCACCGTCAGCAACACCGGCACCACGAAGTGCTTGGTCAGCTGCTGCCGAGGACGACGGCCCCACCGGTAGAGCAGCCAGACACCGACGAGGGTGACGACACCGGCCGCCACCAGCGACAACGGGACCTGGTCCTGGATGCCGCCGACCACCGAGAGCAGCAGCGCGGCGACGCCGGCCATGCCGCCGAACACCTGCCAGCGATCGACTGTCGCCTTGTCGAACGTGCCCCGATCGGGTGGCGACCCATCCCCCTGCACAGCCATGTCGATCAGGCTAGCTATCCGCAAATATGCGGAAAGTGCATCAAGCTCAGAACGGCCAGCCGAGGACCGGCAGGCCGATCACCGCGTCCACGGCCAGGCCGCAGAACACGAGCATCAGGTACAGGTTCGACAGGTGGAAGAACTTCATCGTGTTCGTCGACCCGCCGCGCCGCACGACGCCGTGCAGCCGGTGGGCGAACACCGCGAACCACACGCCCGACGCCGCCGCGATCGCGACGTAGATCCACGACGTCACCGGCGCCAGCAGCAGCGTGCACGCGACCGTGATCCACGAGTAGATGACGATCTGGCGCGTGACCTGCTGCGCCGTCGCCACCACCGGCAGCATCGGCACGCCGGCCCGCGCGTAGTCCTCCTTGAACTTCATCGCGAGCGCCCACGTGTGCGGCGGCGTCCAGAAGAAGATCACGCCGAACATCACCAGCGCGGGCCACGCCACCGTGCCGGTCACCGCGGACCAGCCGATGATCACCGGCATGCAGCCGGCCATGCCGCCCCAGATGATGTTCTGCGAGGTCCGGCGCTTGAGCACCAGGGTGTAGACGAAGATGTAGAACAGGATCGTGGCCACCGCGAACACGGCCGACATGAGGTTCGTGGTCAGCCACAGGAACCCGAACGACACGACGCCCAGCACGATGCCGAAGATCAGCGCGTTGCGCGGCGGGATGGCGTCCTTCGCCAGCGGCCGGGCGCTGGTCCGCTTCATCACCGAGTCGATGTCGGCGTCGACGTAGCAGTTCAGCGCGTTCGCCGAGCCCGCGGCGAGGGTGCCGCCCGCCAGGGTGCACGCGATCAGCCACAGCGGCGGCAGGCCGCGGGCGGCCAGGAGCATCGCCGGGATGGTGGTGATCAGCAGCAGCTCGATCACCCGTGGCTTGGTCAGCGCGACGTACGCGCCGACGACCTGCCGGGGCGACCGCGCCGGAGCCTCGGTGACGGCACTCATGGCGTCGCGCTCCTCGTCAGGTCAGGGGATGGACAGATGGTAACCGCGCGTTGCCCGAGCAGCCCCTTCGGGTACTCCCTGAACGCACCAGCCATGCCTGTGCGTACACCCACAGAGCGTGAGTGGCACGTGCGTCCGTTCGTCGGACTAGGCTGGCCGGCGGACCTTGGTAGCCGCGGATCGGGCCTGACGGGATCGATTAAGTTCACGCCGGCCGTCACAACCGCCGCCTAGTGAGTTTGGAGCTGGAAGTCAGTGTCCGTCACCGATGACATCGCCCGGTTGACCGAAGCCCACCTGCCCGAAGATTGGACCGACCTGGACAGGCGCGCGGTGGACACCGCCCGCGTCCTGGCCGCGGACGCCGTGCAGAAGGTCGGCAACGGCCACCCCGGCACCGCCATGAGCCTCGCGCCGCTCGCGTACACGCTGTTCCAGCGGGTCATGCGGCACGACCCGGCCGACGCCGACTGGATCGGCCGCGACCGGTTCGTCCTCAGCGCGGGCCACTCCAGCCTGACGCTGTACGTCCAGCTGTTCCTCAACGGCTACGGCCTGGAGCTGGACGACCTCAAGGCGCTGCGCACGTGGGGCTCGCAGACCCCGGGTCACCCCGAGGTCGGCCACACGCGCGGCGTCGAGACCACGACCGGCCCGCTGGGCCAGGGCCTGGCGAACGCGGTCGGCATGGCGATGGCCGCCCGCCGCGAGCGCGGCCTGTACGACCCGGACGCGCCGGTCGGCGAGAGCCCGTTCGACCACCACATCTTCGTGATCGCCTCCGACGGCGACATCGAGGAGGGCGTCACGAGCGAGGCGTCGTCGCTGGCGGGCACCCAGAAGCTGGGCAACCTGACCGTGATCTACGACGACAACAAGATCTCGATCGAGGACGACACGACGATCGCGCTGTCCGAGGACACCGCGAAGCGCTACGAGGCCTACGGCTGGCACGTGCAGGTCGTCGAGGGCGGCGAGAACGTCACGGGCATCCTCGAGGCCCTGGAGAACGCCAAGGCCGAGACCGAGCGCCCGTCGTTCATCCTGCTGCGCACGATCATCGGCTTCCCGGCGCCGAACAAGCAGAACACCGGCGCGGCGCACGGCGCTGCCCTGGGCGCGGACGAGGTCGCCGAGGTCAAGCGCATCCTCGGCTTCGACCCGGAGCAGACGTTCGAGGTCTCCGACGAGGTGCTGGAGCACACGCGTTCGGTGGTCAAGCGCGGCGAGGCCGCCAAGTCCGAGTGGCAGAAGTCGTTCGACGCGTGGGCGCAGGCGAACCCGGAGCGCAAGGCGCTGCTGGACCGCCTGGTCGCCCGCCGGCTGCCGGAGGGCTGGGCGGACGCGCTGCCGTCGTGGGAGCCCGACGCGAAGGGCGTGCCGACCCGCAAGGCGTCCGGCCAGGTGCTGTCCGCGCTCGGCCCGGTGCTGCCGGAGCTGTGGGGCGGCTCGGCCGACCTGGCCGAGTCCAACCTGACCACGATCAAGGGCGCGGACTCCTTCGGCCCCGAGACGATCTCCACCAAGATGTGGTCGGCCAACCCGTACGGCCGCACGCTGCACTTCGGTGTCCGCGAGCACGCCATGGGCTCGATCCTCAACGGCATCGCGCTGCACGGCCCGACCCGCCCGTACGGCGGCACGTTCCTGGTGTTCAGCGACTACATGCGCCCGGCCGTCCGGCTGGCCGCGATCATGCAGGCCGCGGTCACGTACGTCTGGACGCACGACTCCATCGGCCTGGGCGAGGACGGTCCGACGCACCAGCCGATCGAGCACCTCGCGGCGCTGCGCGCCATCCCGGGCCTCGCCGTGCTGCGGCCCGGTGACGCGAACGAGACCGCCGCCGCCTGGAAGGCGACGCTGGAGCAGACCGGCCCCGTGGGGCTGGCGCTGACCCGCCAGAACATCCCCGTGCTCGAGGGCACCAAGGAGAGGGCCGCCGAGGGCGTCGCGCGCGGCGGCTACGTGCTGGAGGGCGACGGCGAGCCGGAGCTGATCCTCATCGCGACCGGCTCGGAGCTGCAGATCGCGGTCGAGGCCCGCAAGGTCTTCGAGGCCGAGGGCGTCGCCACCCGGGTGGTGTCCATGCCGAGCGTCGAGTGGTTCGACGCGCAGGACAAGAGCTACCAGGAGCAGGTGCTGCCGTCGTCGGTGAAGGCGCGCGTGGTGGTCGAGGCGGGCATCGCCCAGCCGTGGCACCGGTTCGCGGGCGACACCGGCGAGATCGTGTCCATCGAGCACTTCGGCGCCTCGGCGGACTACCAGACGCTGTTCCGCGAGTTCGGGTTCACGACGGAGAACGTCGTCGCGGCGGCCCGCCGCTCGCTGGCCCGGACCAAGTAAGAGACTTCAGGGGAGTTGACGAGATGAGCACCAATCCGCTGGCCGCGCTCAGCGACGCGGGCGTGTCGATCTGGCTGGACGACCTGTCCCGCGAGCGGCTGGACTCCGGCAACCTCGCCGGCCTGGTCGCCGAGCGGCACGTGGTGGGCGTGACCACCAACCCGACGATCTTCGCCGCCGCCCTGTCCAAGGGCTCGGCCTACGACGAGCAGGTGCGCGAGCTGGCCGCGCGCGGCGCCGACACCGACGCCGCCGTCCGCGAGATCACCACCACGGACGTGCGCAACGCGTGCGACCTGTTCCGCGACATCTACACCGCCACCGACGGCGTCGACGGCCGCGTGTCGATCGAGGTCGACCCGCGGCTGGCCAACGACACCGAGGCCACCGTCGCCGAGGCGCTCGACCTGGCCAAGGCCGTCGACCGGCCGAACCTGCTGGTGAAGATCCCGGCCACGGTCGAGGGCCTGCCCGCGATCACCCGGGTGCTCGCCGAGGGCATCAGCGTGAACGTGACGCTGATCTTCTCCGTGGAGCGCTACCGGCACGTGATGGAGGCGTTCGTCGCGGGCCTGGAGCAGGCCAAGGCCAACGGGCACGACCTGCGCGGCATCCACTCCGTGGCGTCGTTCTTCGTGTCCCGGGTGGACAGCGAGATCGACAAGCGGCTCGACGCGCTGGACACCCCGGCGGCGGCCGCGCTGCGCGGCAAGGCGGCCATCGCGAACGCGGTGCTGGCCTACGCGGCGTACGAGGAGACGTTCCGCGGCGAGCGCTGGGAGGCGCTGGCCGCCGCGGGCGCCCGCGCGCAGCGTCCGCTGTGGGCGTCCACCGGCGTGAAGGACCCGCAGTACTCCGACACCCGGTACGTGGACCAGCTCGTGGTGGCCGACACGGTCAACACGATGCCGGAGAAGACCCTGCACGCGGTCGCCGACCACGGCAAGATCGAGGGCGACGCGGTCACCGGCCGCGCGGCGCAGGCGCAGGAGGTCTTCGACGGGCTGGTCGAGGTCGGCATCGACCTGGACGACGTGTTCGTCGTGCTGGAGACCGAGGGCGTCGACAAGTTCGAGAAGTCGTGGGCCGAACTGCTCGACACGGTGACCGGACAGCTGAACCAGGCCAAGGCCTGAGAGCCGAGAACGGGACAGGACTGACATGACCGAGGTGATCTCCGTGGAGATCGTCCGCACGCCGAACCAGAACCAGGTCGACACCGTCGTGGGCGACCTGGTCCGGGATTCGGCTCCGAGCAGGCTCACCGCGGGGGACGCCACCCTGTGGGGCGCCGACGCGGAGCCCGAGGCGTCGATCCGCCTGGCGTGGACGACGCTGCACGAGACGTCCCGCCCGCTGGTCGCGGAGATCACCGCGCTGCGCGACGAGCTGCTCGCCGAAGGCGTGGACCGCGTGGTCCTCGCCGGCATGGGCGGCTCGTCGCTCGCGCCCGAGGTGATCACGGGCACGGCAGGCGTGCCGCTGGTGGTGCTCGACACCACCGACCCCGGCCAGGTGGCCGAGGCGCTCGCGGGCGACCTGAAGCGCACGGTCGTGGTGGTGTCGTCCAAGTCGGGCGGCACCGTCGAGACCGACAGCCACCGGCGGATCTTCGAGGCCGCGTTCGCCGCGGCGGGCATCGACGCGGCGTCGCGGATCGTCGTGGTGACCGACCCGGGCTCGCCGCTGGAGGCGGCGTCGCGGGAAGCGGGCTACCGCAAGGTGTTCCTGGCCGACCCGCACGTCGGCGGCCGGTACTCGGCGCTGACCGCGTTCGGCCTGGTGCCCTCCGGGCTGGCGGGGGCGGACGTCGGCAAGCTGCTCGACGAGGCCGCCTCCGCCGCGCCGCTGGTGTCGGCCGACTCGCCGGACAACCCGGCGGTGGTGCTGGCGGCGACGTTCGCGGTGGCGCACGCGCACGGCGCGGAGAAGGTCGTGCTCGCCGACACCGGCTCGGGCATCGCCGGGTTCGGCGACTGGGCTGAGCAGCTGATCGCCGAGTCGACCGGCAAGAACGGCACCGGCCTGCTGCCCGTGGTGGTCGAGGGCCCGGGCGCGCCCGGTTTCGTGGACGCCCGCTCCGACGCCACGACCGTCGCGATCGGACCGGCCACCGGCTCGTCCACGCTGTCGGTCGAGGGCTCGCTCGGCGCGCAGTTCCTGGTGTGGGAGTACGCGACCGCGCTGGTGGGCCGGGTGCTGGAGATCAACCCGTTCGACCAGCCCGACGTGGAGGCGGCGAAGAAGGCGGCCCGGTCCCTGCTGGACTCCCCCGCCGCGTCGACGGTCGAGCCGGCCTTCGTGGACGGTCCGATCGAGGCCTACCCCAGCGAGGGCTGGCTGCCGGCGGACGTGAAGACGGTCGCCGAGGCGCTGAAGGCGCTGGTCGCCGCCGCGCCCGAGCACGGCTACCTGTCCGTGCAGGCCTACCTCGACCGGGTCGACGACGCGTCGTTCGCCCTCGTTCGCCCGGAGTTGGCGCAGCGTTCACACCTGCAGACCACCTTCGGGTGGGGACCGCGGTTCCTGCACTCGACCGGCCAGTACCACAAGGGCGGTCACCAGAACGGCGTGTTCCTGCAGCTGACCGGCGAGTCCGAGACGAAGCTGGACGTGCCGGACCGGCCGTACGACCTCAGCACGTTGCAGCTGGCCCAGGCGCTGGGCGACGGCCAGGTGCTCGCCGAGCGCGGGCGCCCGGTGCTGCGGCTGCACCTGACCGACCGCGTCGCCGGGCTCGCGCAGCTCGTCGAGGCGATCCAGGAGGACGGTTCGTGAGTGCGCCGACCAAGCGCAACCCGTTGCGCGACCCGCGGGACAAGCGGCTCCCGCGCATCGCCGGGCCGTCCGGCCTGGTGATCTTCGGCGTGACGGGCGACCTGTCGCGCAAGAAGCTCATGCCCGCCATCTACGACCTGGCCAACCGCGGCCTGCTGCCGCCGGGCTTCGCGCTCGTCGGCTTCGCCCGCCGCGACTGGGCCGACCAGGACTTCATGCAGGTCGTGCACGACGCCGTCAAGGAGCACGCGCGCACGCCGTTCCGGCAGGAGGTCTGGAACCAGCTCGCCGAGGGCATCCGGTTCGTGCAGGGCACCTTCGACGACGACGCCGCGTTCGACTCGCTCGCCGCGACGCTCGCCGACCTGGACCGGGAGCGCGGCACGGGCGGCAACCACGCGTTCTACCTGTCGGTGCCGCCCAGCGCGTTCACCACGGTGGTCAACCAGCTCAAGCGCGCGGGCCTGGCCACGCCGCCGACCGACAGCCCCGACCAGTGGCGCCGGGTGGTCATCGAGAAGCCGTTCGGCCACGACCTGGCCAGCGCCAAGCAGCTCAACAAGACCGTCAACGACGTCTTCCCCGAGGAGTCGGTGTTCCGCATCGACCACTACCTCGGCAAGGAGACGGTGCAGAACATCCTGGCGCTGCGCTTCGCCAACCAGCTCTACGAGCCCATCTGGAACGCCAACTACGTCGACCACGTGCAGATCACCATGGCCGAGGACATCGGCCTCGGCGGTCGCGCGGGCTACTACGACGGCATCGGCGCGGCCCGGGACGTGATCCAGAACCACCTGCTCCAGCTGCTCGCGCTGACCGCGATGGAGGAGCCGGTGTCGTTCCGGCCGAGCGACCTGCGCGCGGAGAAGGTCAAGGTGCTCTCGGCGACCCGCTCGATCGGGCCGTTCGACGAGACCACCGCCCGCGGCCAGTACACCGGTGGCTGGCAGGGCGGGCAGAAGGTGCTCGGGCTGCTGGAGGAAGGCGGGTTCGCGAAGGACTCGGTCACCGAGACCTACGCGGCCATCACCTGCGAGGTGAACACCCGCCGCTGGGCGGGCGTGCCGTTCTACCTGCGCACCGGCAAGCGCCTCGGCCGCCGCGTCACCGAGGTGGCCGTGGTGTTCAAGCGCGCGCCGCACCTGCCGTTCGACGACACCGCCACCGAGGAGCTGGGGCAGAACGCCCTGGTGGTGCGCGTGCAGCCGGACGAGGGCGTGACCATCCGGTTCGGCTCCAAGGTGCCGGGCAACTCGATGGAGGTCCGCGACGTCACGATGGACTTCGGCTACGGCCACGCGTTCACCGAGTCCTCGCCGGAGGCCTACGAGCGGCTGCTGCTGGACGTGCTGCTCGGCGAGCCGTCGCTGTTCCCGAAGAACGACGAGGTCGAGCTGTCCTGGGAGATCCTGGACCCCGTGATCAAGCACTGGAGCGCCACCGGCGCGCCGGAGAAGTACAAGGCAGGCACCTGGGGACCGGCGTCTGCGGACGAGATGCTGGCCCGCACCGGCAGGCACTGGAGGCGTCCGTGATCATCGACCTGCCCTCGACCACCACGTCGCAGGTCAACAGCAAGCTCGTGCGGCTGCGCGAGGAAGGCGGCGCGGTCACCCTCGGCCGGGTGCTGACGCTGGTCATCGTGACCGACGACGGCACCAAGACCGAGGACGCCATCGACGCGGCCAACGACGCCAGCCGCGAGCACCCCTGCCGGGTGATCGTGGTGGCGCGCGGCGCGCGCAAGGCCGCGCCCCGGCTCGACGCGCAGATCCGCGTCGGCGGTGACGCGGGCGCGTCCGAGGTCATCGTGCTGCGCCTGTACGGCGAGCTGGCCAACGAGGGCGCTTCGTGCGTCGTGCCGCTGCTGCTGCCGGACACCCCGGTGGTGGCGTGGTGGCCGAACGAGGCGCCCGCCGTGCCCGCCGAGGACCCCATCGGGCAGCTCGCGCAGCGCCGGATCACCGACGCGGCGGCGGAGAAGAACCCGATCCGGGCGTTGGAGCAGCGCCGGACGGGCTACCGGCCCGGCGACACGGACCTGGCGTGGACGCGGCTGACGCTGTGGCGGGCGATGCTCGCGTCGGCGTTCGACCTGCCGCCGCACGAGAAGGTCACCGAGGCCGAGGTGAGCGGCGAGAGCGACTCGCCGTCGACCGACCTGCTGGCCGCGTGGCTCGCCGGGTGCCTGCGGGTGCCGGTGAAGCGCGTGAAGGCCAGTCGCGGCGAGGGCATCGTCGACGTGCGGCTGGAGCGCCGGTCCGGGCTGGTCGAGCTGTCGCGCCCGGACGGCAAGGTGGGCACGCTGACCCAGCCCGGCCAGCCGGAGCGGAGGGTCGCGCTGCAGCGCCGCCAGGTGCGGGACTGCCTGGCCGAGGAGCTGCGCCGGCTCGACCCGGACGAGGTGTACGAGGCGGCGTTGCGGTCGCTGGGCAAGGTCGTGCGCGGTCGGACCGCGCCGAAGGCCACCGCCGCGGCGCGCAAGCCTGCGCGGGCCGGGTCCGGGGCCGCGTCCGGTCCCGCGTCCGGGGCCGCCAAGGCGAAGTCGGACGGCGGTCCGGGCGCGGGGGCCGACACCCGGCCCGCCGGCGCTTCGGCGGAGGTCGCGGCTTCGGCGGACTCGAAGGCGGGCTCGAAGGTGGACGGCAAGGTGGACGGCAGGCCCGCGAAGGCGCCGGCGAAGACCGCCGCCGCCAAGACCGCGGCGCCGAAGTCCTCCGGTGGCAAGGCCGCTCCCAAGGCCGCCGCGAAGGCCGCGCCCAAGGCGGCGAAGGCGAAGGCGGGCTCGTGAGCCGGCCCGAGGTGGTGGTGCACCGTGACGGCGACCTGCTGGCCGCCGCCGCGGCCGCCCGCCTGGTCACCAGCCTGGTGGACGCGCAGACCGCGCGCGGGTCGGCGTCGTTGGTGCTGACCGGCGGCAGGACCGGCATCGCGGTGCTGGAGCAGCTGCGCACCACGCCCGCCCGCGACGCGGTGGACTGGACCCGGGTCGACCTGTACTGGGGCGACGAGCGGTTCCTGCCCGCCGGGCACCCCGACCGCAACGAGACGCAGGCGCGGGAGGCGTTGCTGGACCACGTGCCGGTGCCGGCTTCGCGCGTGCACGTGATGGAGCCGTCCGACGGGCGGTTCGGCGACGACCCCGAGGCCGCCGCCGAGGCGTACGCCGCCGTGCTCGCCGCCGCGGCGGGCCCGGACGGTGCCGTGCCGTCGTTCGACGTGTGCCTGCTCGGTGTCGGGGAGGAGGGGCACGTGGCCTCGATCTTCCCGGAGTCGCCCGCGGTGGTGGAGAGGGAGCGCGCCGTCGTCGCGGTGCGCGACTGCCCCAAGCCGCCGCCGACCCGGGTGAGCCTCACCCTGCCCGCCATCCGCGCGGCGCGCGAGGTGTGGCTGATGACGACGGGTGCGGCGAAGGGCGAGGCCGTGGCCCTCGGCCTGACCGGCGCCGACGAAGCCCAACTGCCGGCCGCGGGCGCCCGTGGTCGGCAGCGCACGCTGTGGCTGCTCGACACGGCCGCCGCCGCGAAGGCGCCGACCACCCCGCCGTCGGCCTGAACCCACCCCCTCCGCTGCCGCCGTCGTCCGTTCCGGGCGACGGCGGCAGCGGCGTTCTCGGGGTGATTTGGCGCACTCGCGGGCCGTCTTCACGCACGTTGTCCGCTCACCGGACGTTCGCGCTCGCAATTTTGTGCGGCGTCGGGCGTCCCGTTCGGGTAATCACAGCATCTCGAAGGGTGAGCGGGTCGTTCGAGCGGGTCGGGGGCGGAAAGGCGGGTCATGCCAAGCGTGATGACAGCGCAGTACGGTGAGGACCGGCGGACAGCTGACACAGGAGGTCGAACCCTGGCCGGCAACGCTGTCGAAAGACTGCCGAGCGGTCGGGTCAACGGCGTCGCGACCGAGCGGGTGCGGCGTGCTGCCCGCCTCGGGGCGCTCGGGCGGTTCCTCTCCCGCGTGCTCGGCCGGCACCGGCAGCTCGCGTTCGACGCGGCGGCCGTCGGCATCGCGGCGCTGGACGTGTGGCTGCGGGTCGTGCCCGAGGCCGAGCCGTACAACTACGTGCTGTCGGTCGTGTCGGTGGCGGCGGTGGCGCTGCGCCGGCGGTTCCCGTTCCTGGTCGTGCTGATCACCGTGCCCGGGTTCCTGGCCGGGTGGGCGCAGTTGGCGGCGATGATCGCGCTGGGGACGTTGGCGCGGCAGCAGCTGCTGTCGAAGCAGACCTACATCGGCGCGGCGCTGGTGTGGCTGAGCCGGTTCTTCGTGTGGCCGCCGGCCGAGTTCGCGGCGTTGGACTGGAAGACGCACGTCCACAACGCCATCTACGGGTGCATCGTGGCGGGGATGCCGATCGCGATCGGGTTGCTGGCGCACGCGCGGGAGGAGTTGTCGGCGCGGATCGCCGAGCTGGCCGCGAGCCGGGAGCGGGAGCGGATGCTGCACGCGCACGCGGTGCGGGCGGACGAGCGGGCCAGGTTGGCGCGGGAGATGCACGACGTCGTGTCGCACCAGGTGAGCTTGATCGCGATGCAGGCGGGTGCGCTGCGGATGGCGGCGGCCGACCCGAACGCGAAGCAGGTCGCCGGGACGATCCGGATGTTGAGCACGAGGACGTTGGACGAGCTGCGGCAGCTGGTCAGCGTGCTGCGGACGACGAGCGGCGAGGACTCGCCGCAGCCCCGGGTCGAGGATTTGGCGCAGCTGGTGGGTGCGGCGGGGATTCCGGCGACGTTGACCGTGCGGGGCCCGATGGCCGATCTGCCGGCTCCGGTGTCGGGCGCGGCGTACCGGGTGGTGCAGGAGGCGTTGACGAACGTGCGGAAGCACGCGTGCGGTGCGGCGACGGCCGTGTCGGTGGTGGCCGATGCCGATCAGCTGCGCGTGGAGGTGCGCAACGAGGCGCCGGAGGGTGCGGTCGGGTCGGTGGACGGGGCGGCGTTGCCCAGCGGTGGTCATGGGTTGGTGGGGCTGAGGGAGCGTGCGGCGTTGTTGAACGGTGAGCTGGAGGCGGGGCCGACGGACAGCGGCGGCTTCACGGTGAGGGTGACGTTTCCCCTGGTCAGGACCCTCAAGCCCTGATTCCGCCCGTCACGCTAATGGGTGATCATTCTGGAATCATCAAACGAAACACTGTTATCGTCGATCTCGAACGTCGGTTGAAACAACGAGGCCGCCGACCAACCCCCGGCCCGTCCGGACCTCGCGGCGCACAGGAGGGGAGCGCGCCGCGAGCAGCGGACGGACGACGGACAACGGAGCACGAGCACGACGAAGGAGCCCGAGGAGGGAGCACGAGGTAAGGAACACGAGGAAGGAGCCACCCAAGAAGGAACCGCACCGAAGCAACACCCAACCCCCACCCCACCGCACCCACCGCCGCCAGCAGTCGGCACCCGATGGCCCGCCGGGCATCACGCTTGCCGCCGCACAGCTGCCGGCAGCGCTGCCCGAACACCGGCTCACCGGCAACCCACGACCGCCCGCCGCACGATCAGCCTGCCGCCACACTCGCAGGCATCGAGCGCCCGCACACACCCGCCCGAACCTGCGCCCGCCGCCCAGACAGCCGCCTGACCCGAAGCCTGTCGGTGCCAGCGGCCGCCGGTGGCAGATGTCGGCGCTGGCAGATGTCGGCGCTGGCAGCGATCGCATGCCGGCACCGGTCGAGTGGTAGCAGCGGCCAGTGGCGCACGTGCAGCCGGTCGGCGCACACGGCCGTCGGCGCGGAGAGCTGGCCGTGCATGTGGCCGTCGGCGCGAAGGGCTGGCCGTACGCGGCCAGCAGCAGAGTCGAGGGCTGGCCGTGCGTGCGGCCACCAGCTTGGTGGGCTGGCCGTGCGCGCAGCCGTCAGCGGAGAGCTGACCGTCGGGTGGCTACGGCCGTGCACAGTGCCGCCGCCACGCCCAGCCCGCCGCACACGAGCGCCGGCCACAAGTCAGGCGTGTGGCGCAGCAGCACGGACGGCAGGAGCCACACGGCCACGCCGAGAGCGAAGCCCAACGGCGCCGACGCGACCACCGCCGCAGTCCCCGCCCGTCGTCGCCGCAGGGACCGCAGGATCGACTCCAGGTACGCGAGCGCGAACAGCAGCAGCACCGCGCTCCCCGCGCCCATGATGCTGATCATCGGGTGCGTGACCGGGCGGAGGGAGTAGTCGGTGGACTGGCCGTCGGCCGTCACAGTGGCCACGGCGGCGCCGCCCACGATCCACCGGCTCGCGCCCGGCAGCTCGAACGACAGTGAGGTGGCAGGCGAGGAGGGATTGGAGGCGGGTTCGGAGGAGGACGTGGAGGCAGGGGCGGGTGGGGAGGCGGGGACGTCGGCCAGGGTGATGCCGACCGCCGTCACGGCGAGGCGCGCGGTCGCCGGGTTGCCTTGGCCCACGGTGACCGGCTTGCTCAGGTCGACGTCGAGGGCGGGCAGGGCGCGGCCCGGCAGGGCGAACGGGATGGTGATCATCACGGCCGCGGCGAGGGCGGCGGCCAGCGCGAACCAGCGGGCGGGCTTCGGGGCGGCGGTGGCGGCCAGGACCTGCGCGGCCGGGACGAGGGTCTGCGAGCCCAGCCGCGCGGGGGTCGACGGGGCGTCCACGAGCGTCGCCCGAACGGGCATGTCGAGGGTTTCCCGCGGCACGGCGGAACCGGTCGCGGGACGAGTGCTCGCGGCGGCGACCTGCGGGCTCAGGTGGACCGGTTCGCCGAGGCGCAGCAGCCAGTCCCGGCCGAAGACCTCCGCCGCCGCGCCCGCCAGGTCCACCGCGAACGTCTCCGCGTTGCGGTACCGGGCCTGCGGGTCGCGTTCGATCCCCCGCATGATCACTCGGGCGAGTGGATCAGGTACCTCGATCAGGGGGCGGGGCTGCTGGTAGACGTGACGCTGGATCATCGCCAACGCCCCACCACCGCTGTCGAACGGCAGCCGGCCGCTGAGCAACTCGTACAGCACCGTCGCCGCACCGTAGACGTCGGCCGCCGGGCTGAGCGGGTTGCCCAGCGCCTGTTCCGGCGACAGGTACGCGGGCGTGCCGAGCACCTGCCCGCCGTGCGTCACGAGCGTCGCACCCTCGCTCACCACCTGCGAGATCCCGAAATCGGCGACCTTGAGGACCCCACCGGCGGTGAAGAGCAGGTTCTTCGGCTTCACGTCCAGGTGCAGCACCCCGGCCCCGTGCGCCGCGTGCAGACCGGACAGCATCGCCAGACCGATGGCGCACGACGAAGCGGGCGTGACACCCGAACCGGTGAACTTCGACCACACCGTGCCACCGTCGAGCTTCTCCATCACCAGCAGGTGCTCGCCGCGGTCCTGGACGTAGTCGTACACGGGCACGATGTGCGGGTGGTCGAGCCGCGCCAGCAGCCGCGCCTCGTGCGCGAACCGGGCGCTCATCCGCTCGTCCGACGCGAGCACGCCGGGCAGCCGCTTCACCGCCACCGCCCGCCCCAACGGCCGGTGCACGGCCGCGTACACGACCCCCATCCCGCCGCGCCCGACCTCCGCGCCGAGCTCGTACTGCGGCAGCGCCGCGACGACGTTCGCCGACACCGTCACGCCGCACCGCCCGGCAACGGCCGCGTGATGCGCTGCGTGCTCTCCGGGTCGACCGGACCGCCCGGACCGACCGGGGCCAGGTCGTCCGCGTCCGGGTGCGGTGTCAGGTAGCCCAGGGCGAACGCGACCGCCGCCGCGCCCAGCACGAACGGGATCTCCGCGGCCGGTGACGGCGCCATGATCCGCAGCACGGACAGCGAGATCACCGCGACGAGCCCGGTGCCGACGCCGGCGGGCAGGAACCGCATCGCCCGCTGCCACCGGTTCGCGGGCAGCCGCCGGCGGGCCAGCGCGAACAGCGCGCCCGCCCACGCCAGCAGGGTCAGCCCGAACAAGGCCAGCCCGAACACCCCGTAGACCGACCACAGCGACCCGCGCACGTCACCGGTCATGCCGATCGACGCGAGCACGTCGCGGTTGGTGTCGAGCACTTCCAGCTCGGTCGGCAGCAGGCCGGTCGCCTGGCCGCCGAGCTGCCCGAGGTCGAGCACGAACCCGCGCGTGACGCTCTCCTTGGCGGGCACGTCGAACGGCACGGTCGTGTCGTAGGAGAAGAACGTCAGCGCCAGCGCCGTGCCGGACAGCCGGATCGTCTTGATGTGCCGGACCGTGTCGGTTCCGTTGTGGACGGTCACGGAGATCAGGGAGGAGCGGGACGGGTCGAGCAGCAACTCGTCCTCGCCGACCGGTGTGCCGTCCACCGTGGCGTCGATGGTGACCGCGTCCCCGGCGGCGTGGGCCGGGGCGACGCCGAGGAAGATCCCGCACAGGAGCAGTAAACCGACGCTGCTCATAATGCGTCTCACAAGGGCACCTCATCGGGGGTCGCGGACTGGTCCGGGAGTCGGCATGCGATCGGCAGGAACACTAGCTCTACTCGGTGCCTTGGCATATGGCGTTACGGCGCTCGTAGCGGCACCGGTATCGGCGCAGCAGCAGGGCGTCGCGACCGCGA
Source organism: Actinosynnema sp. NPDC037264 (assembly GCF_055603705.1). Lineage (NCBI taxonomy): Bacteria > Bacillati > Actinomycetota > Actinomycetes > Pseudonocardiales > Pseudonocardiaceae > Actinosynnema > Actinosynnema sp. NPDC037264. Next base: position 54,370 of record NZ_JBVJVK010000023.1, read on the forward strand.
GCCCGGATTCCGGTCCGGCGGGCAGCACGTTCACGCTGAGCTGGACCGGCGTGTACCTCGACCCGGACTGCTCGAACCCCACCGTGCAGATCCTGTGGGACGGCGGGCGGGTGATCGGCAGCGGCAGGCACGCGGGTCGCGGCACGGGTTCGGGCACGGCGACCGTGCCGTCGGACGCGGGCGTCGGGACGCACCGGGTCACGGCGCGCCCGCAGTGCGCGGCGACGTCGAACCCGACGGACAGCTTCACGGTGACCGCGAGGCCGACCACGACCACGACCCCGCCGCCGGTCACGACGACGACCGCTCCCCCGGTGACCACGACGACCACCACGCGCCCGACGACCACCACCACCCGGCCGACGACGACCACGACAACCACGACGACGACAACCACGACGGACAGCTCCGCGCCGACCACGACCGCCACCACGAGGCCGTTCGACGGTGACGGCGCGCTGACGTTGGACAAGGACAACATCCAGCCGGGTGACCCGTTGACGGCCACCGGCACGGGCTGTGACCCGGGGTCGTCGGTGCGGCTCAGCGCGCTGGGCGAGGCCGTCGGCGCGGCGAAGGCGGACGGCTCGGGCACGTTCAGCACCAGGGTCGAGTTCACCACGATCCAGCCGGGTCGCCACGTGATCCGCGCCGACTGCGGTGTGGTGCTGGTCGGGAGCGTGGACGTGGCGTTGACCAGCTCGACCGGCGGCACGACGTCCACCCTGGTGATCCTGGTGTTCTTCCTGCTCGTGGGCGCGATCATGGTCCGACGCCAGTTCGCCGGCCTGTTCACCAAGCGGTCCTGAGTCGAGCGGGACCTGAGGCGAACCGGGCCTGAGCGGGGCAAACCTGAGCGGGCCCGAAGACGATGACGGCCCGAAGACGACGAAGGCCCCGGCGGGGAAGTCCCACCGGGGCCGTCGTGCCGTTCTCGCCTGAGCCTGGCTAGGGCTCTTCGCGCTGCTTGCGCAGCTTGGTGAGCGCCTCTTCGAGGATCGCCTCACCGTCCGCGTCGGAGCGCCGCTCCTTCACGTACGCCAGGTGCGTCTTGTACGGCTCGTTGCGCGGCGGAGCAGGAGGTGCCTGCTCGTCGCGCCCGGCCGGCAGACCGCACCGGGGGCAGTCCCAGTTCTCCGGGATCTCGGCTTCGACCGCGAACGACGGCCGAGACTCGTGCGCGTTCGCGCACCAGTACGACACCCGACGTCGGGGCGCGGACTCGCCGCGCTCCGATTCGCCCATCGGGCCTGCGCCGACGCGGGTACCGCGAATCGCGTTACCACCAGCCATCGACCCTCACACCCCCACCACGTGGTTTCCCTGTGTCCGCGTCGGCCGACGTCGTCGGCGTCCACCGACCTGTGTCAGTTGACCTTCATCAGCAGCCCGATGCCCACGATGGCGATGACCCAGACCGCGCCGACGAACAACGTCAGGCGGTCGAGGTTCTTCTCCACCACGCTGGAACCGGACAGGCTCGACTGCATGCCGCCGCCGAACAACGAGGACAGACCGCCACCACGCCCGCGGTGCAGCAGCACGAGCAGGATCAGCAGCAGGCTGGAGACGAGCAGCAGGATCTGCAGGAACAGGATCATTTCTTCCTCGCTGTCAGGCAGGTGACGCCACAGAGTACCCGGTCGACTGCCGACCGTGGACCACCGCGGGTGGAGAGTGTGTCAATCACATCAGGGTAGAGGGCCGCCCGCGGCGAGTGCACACAGCTTCGCGAACTCGTCCGCATCCAGGCTCGCACCACCGACAAGGGCGCCGTCGACGTCCTTCTGAGCGATCAACTCCGCGATGTTGCCGGACTTGACCGAGCCGCCGTAAAGCACTCGAACGGCCGAAGCGACGTCCTCGCCGTAGAGCTCGGCGAGCTTGACCCGAATGGCGGCGCACACCTCCTGCGCGTCGGCCGACGAGGCGACCTTGCCGGTGCCGATCGCCCACACCGGCTCGTAGGCGACGACGACGTCGCGCACCTGCTCGGCGGTGAGGCCCTTCAGGCCCGCGACGAGCTGCTCGGTGCAGTGCTCGACGTGCCCGCCGGCCTCGCGGACGTCCAGCTGCTCGCCGAGGCAGAAGATGGGCGTGACGCCGTGCTTGAGCGCCGCCTTGACCTTCTTGTTGACGACTCCGTCGTCCTCGTTGTGGTACTCGCGCCGCTCGGAGTGGCCCACGGTGACGTAGGAGCAGCCGAGCTTGGCCAGCATCGGGCCGGACACGTCACCGGTGTAGGCGCCCGAGTCGTGCGGCGACAGGTCCTGCGCGCCGTACTTGAGCAGCAGCTTGTCGCCGTCGACGAGGGTCTGGATCGACCGGATGTCGACGAACGGGGGCAGCACCGCGACCTCGACCTTGGCGAAGTACTTCTCCGGGAGCGAGAAGGCGATCTTCTGCACCAGGGCGATGGCCTCGAGGTGGTTGAGGTTCATCTTCCAGTTGCCCGCGATGAGGGGCTGACGCTGAGCCATCACGCCTCCAACACAGACACGCCGGGCAGTTCCTTGCCCTCCAGGTACTCCAGGGACGCCCCACCACCGGTGGAGATGTGCGAGAACCCGTCCTCGGGCAGGCCGAGCGCGCGCACGGCCGCGGCGGAGTCGCCGCCGCCGACCACGGTGAACGCGTCGCTCTTGACCAGCGCCTCGGCCACCGCGCGGGTGCCGCCGGAGAAGGCCTCGAACTCGAACACGCCCATCGGGCCGTTCCAGAACACGGTCTGCGCGTCGGCGAGCTTCGAGGCGAACAGCTCGCGGGTCGCCGGGCCGATGTCCAGGCCCTGCCGGTCGGCGGGGATGGCGTCGGTGGCGACGACCTCGAACTGCGCGTCGGGCGCGAAGTCGACGGCGGCCAGCACGTCGACCGGGAGCACGAGCTCCACGCCGCGCTTCTCGGCCTCGGCGAGGAAGCCGCGGACCTGGTCGAGCTGGTCTTCCTGCAGCAGCGAGCCGCCGACCTCGTGGCCCTGGGCCTTGAGGAAGGTGTAGGCCATGCCGCCGCCCACGAGGAGCCGGTCGACCTTGGTGAGCAGGTTCGCGATGACGCCGAGCTTGTCGGAGACCTTCGCGCCGCCGAGCACCACGACGTAGGGGCGCTGGAGGTCGTCGGTGAGCTTGCGCAGCACCTCGACCTCGGCCAGCACGAGGCCGCCCGCGTAGTGCGGGAGCTTCTTGGCCACGTCGTAGACCGACGCCTGCTTGCGGTGCACGACGCCGAAGCCGTCGGAGACGAACGCGTCGGCCTTGGCGGCCAGCTCGTCGGCGAGGGCGGCGCGCTCGGCGTCGTCCTTGCTGGTCTCGCGGGCGTCGAAGCGGATGTTCTCCAGCAGCACGACGGTGCCGTCACCGGCGGCCTCGGTGCCGATCTCGACCGGCAGGCCGAGCAGCTCACCGAGCCGGACGGCGACGGGCGCGAGGGAGAACTTGGGGTCGGGCTCGCCCTTGGGGCGGCCCAGGTGCGCGGCGACCAGCACGCGGGCGCCCGCGTCCACGAGCGCCTTGAGGGTGGGCACCGACGCGCGGACGCGGCCGTCGTCGGTGATCCGGTCGCCGTCGAGGGGGACGTTCAGGTCGGCGCGCACGAGGACGCGCCGACCCGAGACACCCTCGCTGAGCAGATCGTCGAGAGTCTTCACAGCGAGTGATCCGTCTCTTCGCTCAGAGCTTGCTGGCGACGAGGTTGACCAGGTCGGCGAGGCGGTTGGAGTAGCCCCACTCGTTGTCGTACCAGCCGACGACCTTGACCTGGTTGCCGATGACCTTGGTCAGCGGCGCGTCGTAGATGCACGACGCCGGGTCGGTGACGATGTCGGCCGACACGATCGGGTCGGTGTTGTAGCGCAGGTAGCCCTTGAGCGCACCGTCCGCGGCGGCCTTGTAGGCGGCGTTGACCTCGTCCACGGTGACGTCGCGGCCGACGGTGACGGTCAGGTCGGTGGCCGAGCCGGTGGGCACGGGCACGCGCAGGGCGTAGCCGTCGAGCTTGCCCTTCAGCTCCGGCAGGACCAGGCCGATCGCCTTCGCGGCACCGGTGCTGGTGGGCACGATGTTCAGCGCGGCGGCACGGGCGCGGCGCAGGTCCTTGTGCGGCGCGTCCTGCAGGTTCTGGTCCTGGGTGTAGGCGTGGATCGTGGTCATGAGGCCACGCTCGATGGTGAAGCTGTCGTGCAGCACCTTGGCCAGCGGGGCCAGGCAGTTGGTGGTGCACGAGGCGTTGGAGATGACGGTCTGCGAACCGTCGTACTGGTCGTCGTTCGCGCCCAGCACCACGGTGAGGTCCTCACCCTTGGCCGGTGCGGAGATGATGACCTTCTTCGCGCCGCCCTCGTCCACGTGCTTGCGCGCGGCCGAGGCGTCGGTGAAGAAGCCGGTCGACTCCACGACGACGTCGACGCCGAGGTCCTTCCAGGGCAGCTTGCCGGGGTCGCGCTCGGCCAGGGCCTTGATGACCTTGCCGTCGACCGCGATGCCCTCGTCGGTCACGGTCACCTCACCGTCGAGGCGGCCGAGGATGGAGTCGTACTTGAGCAGGTGGGCCATGGTGTTGACGTCACCGAGGTCGTTGAAGGCGACGATCTCGATGTCGTGCCCGCTGGCCTGAACGGCGCGCCAGAAGTTGCGACCGATGCGGCCGAAACCATTGACACCTACGCGAACCGTCACGGTGAGTCTCCTCGGTACTCGACTGGCGTTGTCCGCCAGGGGCGTGCAGTCATGGGCTGACCAGGCAGCCGAGAGCCAGCCTAGCCTCCGGCCTGCGTCCCTGGTCACGTGGACCACCAGGATCTCTTTATCGAACAAGAAAATCCAGCTCGACCGGCTTGTTACCTTTGGGTAACTCGGTCACGGGGGCTTCGTGACCCCGGAGTGCGGTCGTCGCCGCGCTTCGGCGTCGGGCCCGGCGGCTTCCAGCCTATGACTCTCGGTGCTCGCCCGCAGGACGCGCGCTGCGTGACGGAGGGTGGCCGTTCCGAATGTCGACGGTGCGGTAACGCTGCTCTGAACGGGCTACAGCCACGGTTACACGAACGGGTTAAGCTGCGCCGCTTTTTCCGTTCGACTCGTGGCGGTGGGTAGTGGCGCTGGTGACCGACGAACCGCCTCTCGAGGCCGCCCGCGCCGCCGGTCGTCCCGCGGTCAGGGCCGACATCCAGGGCCTGCGGGCGTTGGCCGTCGGCCTGGTGATCTGCTACCATCTGCGCCCCGAGTGGCTGCCCGGCGGTTTCGTCGGCGTCGACGTCTTCTTCGTGCTCTCGGGCTTCCTGATCATCGGCACGCTCACCGGCGAGGTCCGCCGCACCGGGCGGGTCGGGCTGCTCGACTTCTACGCGCGGCGGATCCGCAGGCTCCTGCCCGCCGCCACCGCCGTGCTGCTGGCCGTCGCGGTGGCGGTGTTCGCCGTGCTGCCCGAGTCGCGGTGGCCGACCGTGCTGCGCGAGGTCCTCTTCTCCGCCATCAACGCGCAGAACTGGCTGCTGGCCGTGCTGTCGAACGACTACGGGCACGCGGGCGTCGGGGCCTCACCGGTGCAGCACTTCTGGTCGCTGGCCGTCGAGGAGCAGTTCTACCTGGTCATCCCGCTGGTGCTGCTGGTCGCGGCCACCCTGGCGGCACGGCGGGGTGGACGGCCGGTGCGGTACGCCGTGGTCGCGGTCGGCGTGATCACGGTCGCGTCGTTCGCGTTCTCGGTCTCGTTCACGCCGGTCGACCCCGGCGCGGCGTACTTCGTGACGCCGACCCGGATGTGGGAGCTCGGGATCGGCGGCCTGGCCGCGATGGTGCTGCACCGGCTGCGGCTCGGCGCGGCGGCACGTCTGCTGCTGGGCTGGGGCGGTGTGGCCGCGGTGCTGGTGAGCGCGTTCCGGTTCACCACGGACCTGGCGTTCCCGGGCTGGATCGCGGCACTGCCGACGGTCGGCACGGCGGCGGTGCTGGTCGCCCGGGACGACTCGCTGGCCCGCGTCCTCGGCCTGCGCCCGCTGACCTACGTCGGCGACATCTCCTACAGCCTGTACCTGTGGCACTGGCCGGTGATCGTGTTCGTGCTCGAGGTGACCGGGCGTCAGGTCTTGGACGGGTACCAGGCCGGGTTCGCCGCGGCGCTGAGCCTCGTGCTGGCCGCGTTGTCGAAGCACTTCGTCGAGGACCCGTTCCGGCGGCGCAAGCACAACCGCAGGCGCGTGACGTACGGGATCGGTGCGGCGATGGTCGCGGTGACCGTGGCGGTCGCGTCGGGCGGGTGGGCGTCGGCCGAGTCGACGCTGGCGGCGTTGCGCGGCAGGTCGGTGATCGACGCCGACCACCCCGGCGCGCTGGCGCTGGACCCGAGCCGTCCGGTGCCCGCGCAGGCCGGCATCCCGCTCGCACCCGACCCCGCCGTGGCGGGGGAGGACGGGCCGCTCGGCGACCTGCCGGGCGATTGCAACGTCTACGACATGACCGCGGAGCCCGCGGCGTGCACGTACGGGGCACCCGAGGCGACCAAGACCGCGGTCATCGTCGGCGATTCGCACGCCGCCCAGTTCAGCAGCGCCCTGGCCGAGTTCGTGCGGCACGAGGGCGCCGGCCGGTGGCGGGTGAAGGTCATCGTGCGCAACGGCTGCCCGTTCACCGCGGTGCCGCCGTCGGAGGCGGGCACGCCGCTGACCGTCTGCTCGGACGAGAACCTGAAGAAGCTCGACCTGATCCGCGACCTGAAGCCCGACCTGGTCGTCACCGCCGCCATGTCGCCCGAGTCCTACCGCGCGGACCTGGACTGGACCTGGGAGTCGCCCGACCGCGCGGTCGAGGGTTACCGGACCATGCTCACCGCGCTGTCGGACGCCGCCATCCCGGTCGCCGTGATCCGCGAACTGCCCCGGCCGGCACGGCCGGTCGTGCCCTGCCTGGAACGCCGCCCCGACGACCCGGCCGACTGCGACACGCCCCGGGCGCGGGCCGTCGGCTCGGCGACCGACCCGCTGGCCGACGCCGCGACCGGGCTGCCCGGCGTGCGGGTGGTCGACCTGACCGACTGGATCTGCCGCGCCGACACGTGCCCCGCCGTGGTCGGCAACGTGGTCGTCTACCGCGACAACCACCTCACCGACACCTACGTGAGGTCCCTGGCCGACCCGCTCGTCGCCGCCCTGGGACTCCGCTAGCGGGGCAGCCCTCCGGTCAGACCTCGGCTTCGAGCATGTCCGCCGTCACGGCGGACTCGGTGTCCGGCATGCCCAGTTCCTTCGCCCGCTTGTCCGCCATCGCCAGGAGTCTGCGGATGCGGCCCGCGACGGCGTCCTTCGTCATCTGCGGGTCGGAGAGTTGGCCCAGTTCCTCCAGCGAGGCCTGCCGGTGGGCCAGCCGCAAAGCTCCCGCCGCCGCCAGGTGGTCGGGCGCCTCGGCGCCCAGGATCTCCAGCGCGCGCTGCACCCTGGCCGCGGCGGCGACGGCGGCCCGCGCCGAGCGCCGCAGGTTGGCGTCGTCGAAGTTCGCCAGGCGGTTCGCCGTCGCACGCACCTCGCGCCGCATCCGGCGCTCCTCCCAGGCCAGCACGCTGTCGTGCGCGCCGAGCCTGGTCAGCATCGCGCCGATGGCGTCGCCATCCCTTATCACCACGCGCTCCGCGCCGCGCACCTCGCGCGACTTCGAGCCGATGCCCATCCGCCGCGCCGCGCCGACCAGCGCCAGCGCCGCCTCCGGCCCCGGGCAGGTCACCTCCATCGACGACGACCGGCCCGGCTCGGTCAGCGAGCCGTGCGCCAGGAACGCGCCGCGCCACGCCGCCTCCGCGTCGCACACACCGCCCGACACCACCGGCGCGGGCAGGCCGCGCACCGGGCGTCCGCGCGGGTCGAGCAGACCCGTCTGCCTGGCCAGGCCCTCGCCGTCCTTCACCACGCGCACCACGAACCGGGTGCCCTTGCGCAGCCCGCTGGACGTGATGGTGAACACGTCCGACTGGTGCCCGTACAGCTCGTGGATCTCGCGGCGCAGCCGGCGCGCCGTCGAACCCAGGTCCAGCTCCGCCTCGACGACCACCCGGCCGCCCACGATGTGCAGGCCGCCCGCGAACCGCAGCAACGAGGCGACCTCCGCGCGGCGGCAGCAGGTCTTGGAGACGGCCAGCCTGCTCAGCTCGTCCTTCACCGCCGACGTCATCGCCACGGCGCCTCGCCTCCCCTGCTCGTCCGGTCTTCCTGGAGGGTTGTACTCGACGCCCCTCCGGTCTCGTCACCAGGGCCGGCCAACGCCCGGGTGATGCTCGACGCCAGCGCGGTCGGGTCGTGCCGGTCGGGCGCGCCGGCCACGGCGATGGGCGCGAGGTGCGCCGCAGCGCCGAGAGCTGCGGCGGCCCTGCGCAGCCGGTCCGGAACGGGCACCGCGTCGACGTCCGCGATCACCGCGTCCACCCGCAGGGCGGGCGCGTGCGCGCACAGCACGTCCAGGTGCAGCTCCGGCGAGAAACCGTCGGTTTCCCCCGGTTGGGGGACGAGGTTGAGCACGACCACCTTGCGCGCCGACGTGCGCACGAGGGCGTCGTGCAGCTCGGGCACGAGCAGGTGCGGCAGCACGCTGGTGAACCACGAGCCGGGCCCGAGCAGCACGACGTCGGCCGCGAGCACCGCCTCCACCGCCTGCCGGCAGCCGTGCGGCGCCTCGCCCGGTCCGCCCGGCCCGTTGAGCCGGATCCGCTGCACGCGTCCCGGCGTGGTGGCGATCGCGACCTGGCCGCGGATGCGGCGCACCACGTCGTCGTCATCGTCCAGCCCGGTCACGTCGGCCTCGATCGACAACGGCTCGGTGCACATCGGCAGCACGCGACCGCGCACGCCGAGCAGCCGCCCGGCCTCCTCCAGCACCGCCACCGGGTCGCCGAGCTGCTCCAGCAGGCCCGCCAGCACGAGGTTGCCCACCGCGTGCCCGGCGAGCGCGCCGGTGCCGCCGAACCGGTGCTGGAACAACGTCGCCCACAACGCGCTCGACTCGTCCGCGCCGGCCAGCGCCACCATCGCCTTGCGCAGGTCGCCGGGCGGCAGCAGGCCCAGCTCGCGGCGCAGCCGCCCCGAGGAGCCACCGTCGTCCGCGACCGTCACCACGGCCGTCACGTCGTCGGTCACCCGGCGCAGGGCGGTGAGCGTGGCGTGCAGCCCGTGCCCACCGCCCAGCGCTACCGCTGCGAAGCTCACTCGCGTCCCAGGTCCCGGTGCACGACCTTGACGGCCATGCCGTCCTCGCTGGCCAGCCGGCCCGCGAGCTCCTCGGAGATGGCCACGCTGCGGTGCTTGCCGCCGGTGCAGCCGACCGCCAGCGTCAGGTACCGCTTGCCCTCGCGCCGGTAGCCGGCGCCGATGAGGCGCAGCAGCTCGTGGTAGCGGTCCAGGAACTCCTCCGCGCCTTCCTGCGTGAGCACGTAGTTGCGCACGTCGCCGTCCAGGCCGGTCTGCTCGCGCAGCTCCGGGATCCAGAACGGGTTCGGCAGGAACCGCACGTCCATCACCAGGTCGGCGTCCATCGGCAGGCCGTACTTGTAGCCGAACGACAGCACCGTGACGCGGGTGCGGGTCGCCGACTCCGTGCCGAACGTGTCCTCGATCTTGGCCCGCAACTGGTGCACCGACAGCGCCGAGGTGTCCAGCACCAGGTCGGCTTCCTCGCGCAGCGGCGTGAGCAGGATCCGCTCGGCCTCGATGCCGTCGGCGAGGCGGCCGTCGGCCTGCAGCGGGTGGCCGCGCCGCACCGACTCGAACCGGCGGATCAGCACGTCGTCGGTGGCCTCCAGGAACAGCACCTTCGGCTTGTAGCCGCGCGCGTCCAGGTCCTTGATCACCGCCGCCAAATCCTCGGTGAACGCGCGGCTGCGCACGTCCATGACCACCGCGACCCGGGTGATCGCCCCCCTGGCCTGGGCGCCCAGCTCCACCATGGTCGCGATCAGCTCGGGCGGCAGGTTGTCCACCACGAACCAGCCCAGGTCCTCCAGGCACTTCGCGGCCGTGCTGCGGCCCGCCCCCGACAGGCCCGTCACCACCGCGACTTCGATGCCGGACTTCTCGCCGGCCGGTGCGCTCACGTTCGCTCCCCTTCGGTGCCCGCCGTGCTCAACGTCGCGTGCACGGCCTCCGCGGTGCGCCGGCCCACTCCGGGCACCACGCTGATCTCCTCGATGCTCGCCTCGCGCAACTTCTTCAGCGAGCCGAAGTGCTTCAGCAGCGCGGCCTTGCGCGTCTGCCCCAGTCCCGGCACGTCGTCCAGCGCCGAGGTCGTCATCCGCTTCGACCGCTTCTGCCGGTGGTAGGCGATGGCGAACCGGTGCGCCTCGTCGCGCACCCGTTGCAGCAGGTAAAGGGCCTCGCTGGTGCGGGGCAGGATCACCGGGTCCGGCTCGCCGGGCACCCACACCTCCTCCAGCCGCTTCGCCAGGCCGACCACCGCGACGTCGGTGATGCCCAGCTCCGCCAAGACGTCGGAGGCTACCTGCGCCTGCGGCGCGCCGCCGTCCACCACCAGCAGGTTCGGCGCGTAGGCGAACCTGCGCGGCTTGCCGGTCTCCGGGTCGATGCCGGGCGTCGGGCCGCCGTTGTCCTTGTTGTCGCGCAGGTACGCCTGGAAGCGCCGCCGCACCACCTCGGCGATCGAGCCGACGTCGCCCTGCTCGGCGCCCTCCCGCACGGCGAACCGGCGGTACTCGGACTTGCGCGCCAGGCCGTCCTCGAACACCACCAGCGACGCCACCACGTCCGTGCCCTGCACGTGGCTGACGTCGGTGCACTCGATCCGCAGCGGCGCCGTGTCCAGGCCCAGCGCCTCCTGCAGCTCCTGCAGGGCCGCCGACCGGGCCGTCAGGTCGCCGGCGCGGCGCAGCTTGTGCTGCTGGAACGCCTCCTTGGCGTTGCGCTCCACCGTCTCCATGAGCGCACGCTTGTCACCGCGCTGCGGCACCCGCAACGACACCTTGCCGCCGCGCAGGCCCGACAGCCACTTCTCGACCGCCTCGGCGTCGTCGGGCAGCTCCGGCACGAGCACCTCGCGCGGCACCGGCGCCGACTCGACGCCGCTGACCCGGGCCGACTCGACCTGCTCGCCGTAGAACTGGGTGACGAACTGGTCCACCAGGCCCGTCACGCCGGTCTCGTCGACCTTGTCGACCACCCAGCCGCGCTGGCCGCGCACCCGGCCGCCGCGCACGTGGAACACCTGGACCGAGACCTCCAGGTCGTCCTGCGCGAACGCGACCACGTCGGCGTCCGTGCCGTCGCCGAGGACGACGGCCTGCTTCTCCAAGGCGCGCTTGAGGGCCGCCTGGTCGTCGCGCAGGCGGGCGGCCTTCTCGAACTCCAGCTCCTCGGCGGCGGCCGTCATCTCGCGTTCCAGGCGGCGCACCATCGAGTCGGTCTTGCCGGCGAGGAAGTCGCAGAAGTCCTCGACGATGTCGCGGTGCTCGTCCGCGTCGACCCGGCCCACGCACGGCGCCGAGCACTTGTCGATGTAGCCGAGCAGGCAGGGGCGGCCGATCTGGCCGTGGCGCTTGAACACGCCCGCCGAGCAGGTGCGCGCCGGGAAGACGCGCAGCAGCAGGTCGAGCGTCTCGCGGATCGCCCAGGCGTGTGCGTACGGGCCGAAGTAGCGCACGCCCTTGCGGCGCGGGCCGCGGTAGACGTGCAGGCGGGGGAACTCCTCGTTCAACGTCACGGCCAGCACCGGGTACGACTTGTCGTCGCGGTAGCGGACGTTGAAGCGCGGGTCGAACTCCTTGATCCAGTTGTACTCCAGCTGCAGCGCCTCGACCTCGGTGCCGACGACGGTCCACTCGACGCTCGCGGCGGTGGTCACCATCTGGCGGGTGCGCGGGTGCAGGCCGGCGACGTCGGCGAAGTAGGAGTTCAGGCGTTGGCGCAGGCTCTTGGCCTTGCCGACGTACACCACGCGGCCGCCGGCGTCGCGGAACTTGTACACGCCGGGGGCTTCGGGGATGGTGCCTGTCGCAGGGCGATAGGTCGACGGATCGGCCACCGGACAAGCGTACGTGGGGGCACCGACAGCCCGGCGGAGACCGGCTCTGTGCTGGATTGCGCCGCCTCCGGCGTCGCGGGCGAGGTCGCCGGGGAAGTCGGCCGTTCGCGCCCTGATTCCCGGCGATCGAAAAGCGTGATCGCCGGGAATGAGGACGCGAACGACCGACGCGACCTCGCGCGGAGGTGGTGAACGTTCGACGCGACCCTCGCGAGAGGTTCAGGCGGGGACGATCTGGCCCGCCTCGACCTTCACCGGGACCTCCCTCAGGCCCGTGGTGGCCGGGCCCTTCGTCACCTGGCCGTCCGCGGCGTTGAACGTGCTGCCGTGGTTCGGGCAGGTGATGACGCCGCCCTCGGGCGGCGACACCGCGGTCCCCTGGTGCGGGCAGGTGGCGTCGTAGGCCTTGACCGTGTCGCCGGTGCGGACGAGCACGAGCGGCTTGCTGTCCGCCGGGTTGCCCGCGATCGTGCCGCCGCCGTCGGGCACGTCGGCCAGCGCCGCGATGATCGGCGGCCCGGACGGGGTGGTGCCGCCACCGCCGGGCGTCGTGCCGCCGCCGGTCGCGGTGGTGCCGCCGGGGGTGGAACCGCTGCTGCACGCGGCCAGGCCGCCCGGCACCGCCAGCGCGACCAGCACGCCGCACAGCACCGAGCGACGGGACAGCCCTGTCTTCTCCGTTGAACTCAAAGCAGGTCCTTTGCTACGTGGTGGGTGGTCGTTCGGCCACACAGGCAATACGACACCACGTGAAGCGGGGTTCAACACCCCAGCCCTTGGGACGGCTTCTTCAGGAAAGCAACACGTCCGGCCCGGACACCGCCACCGCGACCTCCGCCAACCCCCGCGGTGACGGGCCGGACAGCACCGCCCCGGTCGTCGGGTCGAACGCGGAGCGGTGCGTGGGACAGCTGATCGTGCCGCCGGCGGGCGGGTTCACCGTCGTGCCCTGGTGCGGGCAGGCCGGGTTGAACGCCCGCACCTCCGACTCCGAGGGCCTGACCAGCAGCAACTGGCCGTCGCCGCCGACGTCGACCAGCGCGCCGGAGCCGACCGGGACGTCGGCGAGCCCGGCCACGCGGTCACCCGCGCGGGCCGAGCCGACACCGGGCCGACGCGTCGGCGCGCCCGAGCCGCAGGAGGTCAGGGGCACGCCGGCGGTCAGGGCGAGCAGTCCGCACAGCAGCGTCCGTCGGTCCACCCGCCCATCTTCGCCTACCGGTCCTTCGCCACCGCCGTCCGGGCCAGCGCCAGCACCGCCGTGAACGGCGGGAACCAGTGCCGCGAGTGCGACGGCGGGTTCGCCCACCTCAGCGACCCGTACCGGGTCATCGTCGGCGGCAGCGCGATCCGCTGCGGCGAGCGGACGAACTGGACCTCGGCGGGCGCCTTCAGGTGCGTGGGCAGCAGGGCGACCAGCTCGGCGAGGAAGATCCAGTGCTCCCGCGGGCCCGGGATGACGGTGACGGGACCGGCGAGCATCCTGGCCTTGAGGTCGGCCAGGACGCGCGAGCCGATGCGGGCGGGCATGGCCAGGGCGGTGGTCGCGGGCCCCAGCGGCAGGAAGACGCCCTGCTCGGTGACCGAGACCTTCCAGCCCAGCAGCCGGTAACCCGCGATCGCCTCACCGAGTGCCTGCTGGTGCGCGCGGTCGCGTGGTCCGTATCGCGGGCCGTTGTCGGCGGTGGTGGCGGCGGTGATGCTCATCGGCGGAGGTCCCTCCCCGGTCGGGTGGAGTGGGCGGCGTGTGCGCGGGCCGCGGGGGTCGTCCCGGCACTGGCACACCACGCAGCGTCGGCCCCGGCGGGACGTTTCACCACACCGTTATCGGGTCGGATCCATGCACCTCACGGATCAGCCTCATCCACCACCCGGCGTCACGGGGGCTCCGACCAGGGGCCCACCCCGCCTTATGCACGAAATGCATGGACTCCTGATCACATCTCTATACACTGGTGAGCACGCTCAGTGACGGGAGCGAGCCATGGAACGGAAAGCTCGAAGAGCAGCCAGTACCAGGCGCGCATGCCCGACGTGCGGGGCGCTGATCGCCGCCGACAACACCGACCGGCTCTGCCAGCGTTGTCGCCGCAACGCGCGGACCGAGCTCTACGGACCACCCGAGGTACCCGGGGACTTCTGGGACCACGAGGCGATGGCCGCCGCGTTCTCCGACCGGAACATGGGCGCCCTCCTCGCCGCCTACCGGCACCACCCCCAGCACGTCAGTCGCGTCACCCAAGACCGCATGGCGTCCTGGCTGGGGATCTCCCAGGCGCAGCTGTCGCGGTACGAGACCGGTGAGAACCCGATCGACCGGATCGACCGGCTGCGCCACTTCGCGCGGGCGCTCGGCGTGCCGGCCGACCGGCTGTGGTTCGACCGCGTCGGAATCCCAAGCCAGGCGGACGCCGATCGCGGCGCCCCGCCCGATGTGCTCGCCGCGGCGTGGGACGCGTCGAGCATTGCCAGATCGGTCGAGGAGACGGCGAGGAACGACTTGGCGATCAGCAGACGAGCGGCGCTCACCGGAGCCGCCGCGGTGGCGATGGGTCCCGCACTGGTCGAACCGTTGCAGAAGTGGCTCCACCCCTTGCAGCCCCTGTCCAAGTGGTCGTCCAGCGCGGCGATCAGCGAGGAGGAGCTGGCGGCGTTGCAGCGCGTCGCCGACGGGCTGCGCGGGTGGGGTGGCCGAGGCGGGTACGGGTTGGCGCGCAAGGCGGTGCTCGGGCAGTTGGAGGAACTGGCCGAGCGGTTGTCGCGGGCGCCGGCGGGCCCCACGACGGAACGGGCCTTCTTCATCGGGGCCGAGCTGTCCAAGGTGGCGGCGAGCATGTCGTGGGACGCGGGCATGCACGACGCCGCGCAGCGGTACTACGTGCTCGGGGTCCGCATGGCGAAGGCCGGGCGCAACGACCCGTTCGCCGCCCTGTGCCTGGCGGCGATGGCCAGGCAGATGTTCGACCTCGGCCGGCCCGAGGACGGTTTAGAGCTGGTCCAGCTGGGCCAGTACGGCACGCGGCGCAACGCCACCCCGACGTTGCAGGCGCTCCTGCTGACCCGTGAGGCGTGGGCCTACGCGCAGATGGGTCGGGTGCGGGAGTTCCACCGGGCGGTCGGGCAGGCGCAGGACAGCTTCGCGCAGCGGCGGCCCGGTTCGGACCCGTGGTGGCTGGACTCGTTCGACGAGGCGGAGCTGGAAGGCGTGATCGGCGCGCGCATGAGGGACCTGGCCGGGCACGACCCGAAGCAGGCGCCGTTGGCGGAGCGGCACATCCGGCGGGCGCTCGACCTGCGCGACCCGGCGAGGGTGCGCAACCGGGCGTTCGACGTCATCGGGTTGGCCCGCACGAAGATGGTGTCGGGCGAGCCCGAGGAGGCGTGCGGGCTGATCCAGCAGGTGCTGCCGACGGCGGCGGGCCTGGCGTCCGGGCGGGTGGTGCGCAAGCTGCAGGACTTCGCCAAGGAGGCCGAGCGGCACCGCGACCTGGCCGTCGTGCGCGACACCCGTGAGGCGATCCGCGGGGTCCGGACGGCCTAGTGATGCGGGTGGGGATCACCGGGCACAGCAAGCTGGCGCCCGATTGCGTCGACTCCGTGCGGGAAGCCATCCGCGCGGCGGTGGAGGCCGAGGCGGCGGGCGGGTCATCCCTGGTCGGGGTGACCTGCCTGGCGCCGGGCGCGGACCAGCTGTTCGCGCGGGTGGTGCTGGAGCTGGGCGGCCGGGTCGAGGTCGTGCTGCCCGCGATGGACTACCGGGACCGGCTGAAGCCGGAGAAGCGGGCCGACTACGACGAGCTGCTGGCGCGGGCGCACGTGGTCAGCGTGCTGCCGAACGAGCTGTCGGGCCGGCACGCGTACGTGATGGCGAACGAGCGGATGCTCGCGTCGGTGGAGCTGCTCATCGCGGTGTGGGACGGGCAGCCGCCGGACGGGCGCGGCGGCACGGCGGACGTCGTGGAGACGGCGCGCGCGTCGGGCGTGCCGGTGGTGGTCGTGTGGCCG
Source organism: Actinosynnema sp. NPDC037264 (assembly GCF_055603705.1). NCBI lineage: Bacteria > Bacillati > Actinomycetota > Actinomycetes > Pseudonocardiales > Pseudonocardiaceae > Actinosynnema > Actinosynnema sp. NPDC037264. The sequence continues at coordinate 70,374 of NZ_JBVJVK010000023.1, forward strand.
GAAGGTGCACGACGCGGCTAGGACGCGGACAGGAGCTGTCCGCGTTGGCCGGCAGACTGCGGCTCATGCTGGAGACCTCGGCCCGTCTGCTCAAGCTGCTGTCGTTGTTGCAGGTGCGCCGCGACTGGACCGGAGCGGACCTCGCGCACCGCCTCGGCGTCGACGTCCGGACCGTGCGGCGCGACGTCGACAAGCTGCGCACCCTCGGCTACCCGGTCAACGCCGCGCCGGGGGTGTCGGGCGGCTACCAGCTGGGCGCGGGCGCCGAGCTGCCGCCGTTGTTGTTGGACGACGACGAGGCCGTGGCGGTCGCCGTGGGGTTGCGCACGGCGGCCAGCGGCAGCGTGTCGGGCATCGAGGAGACGTCGGTGCGCGCGTTGGCCAAGCTGGAGCAGGTGCTGCCGTCGCGGCTGCGGCGGCGGGTGAACGCGCTCCAGGCGCACACCGTGGCGTTGCCGATGCGCGGGGCGCAGGTCGATGCGGGCACGTTGACCGCGATCGCCATCGCGTGCCGCGACCACCAGCGGCTGCGGTTCCCCTACGCCGGGCGCGACGGCGACACCCGCCGCCACGTGGAGCCGCTGGGCCTGGCGAACACCGGGCGGCGGTGGTACCTGGTGGCGTGGGACGTGGACAAGGCGGACTGGCGGACGTTCCGGGTGGACCGGATCCAAGGGGAGCCGACCCCGGGCGCCCGCTTCACGCCGCGCGAGCCGCCGGCGGAGGACCTGGCGTCGTACGTGGCGCGGCAGCTGTCCGTCGCGCCGCACCAGCACGAGGCCCGGCTGATCATGCACGCGCCCTACGACGTGGTCGCGGCACGCACCTCGTACGGCCCGATCCACCTGGAGCGGATCGACGACGAGCGGACCCGGCTGACGGTGGGCACGTCGGCGTTGGAGGACGTCGGGCCGTGGATCGCGATGATCGGCGTCGACTTCGAGGTGGAGGGCCCGGAGGAGCTGAGGCGCCACCTCCGGGCCACCGCCGAACGCCTGCTCCGCGCCGCCGGTCCGTGACGCCTACGCCCTGCCCGGGAGCCGCAGGACGATCTCCCGATGGTCCTCGACGTGCTCGGTGACGACGGTGTCGACCGTGACGTGGTCGACGTCCGGCGCGTCCAGCTCGGCGTGGGAGGGGCCGTCCAGGCGGAGGAAGTCGTCCAGGTCGGGCGACAGGCCCCACACCGAGTAGCCGTCGTCCTCCACGCGCACGGGCGTGCCGACGGGCAGGGACCGCTTGGCCTCCTCCCAGGCGCGGCCACGGGCCTCGGCCTCCGCCCGCACCGCCGGCACGAACTGCGCCGGCGGGCGGTAGTGGTGCCGCACGACGTAGTGGTGCACCAGGTTCGGCGCCGCGTAGACGACGCCGTCCGGCCCGGGAACGCGGATCTCCGCGCTGCCCAGCGTCTGCACGGTCCCCTCGACCGGCTCCCGCACCGGGTACGCGGCGCCCGGTCCGCACAGCTCACAGCCGTGCCACCCGCGCGTGACGTGGACGCGGTGGTACCGGACCAGCACCCCCAGCGCCTCGGCCAGGCCGGGCTCCGGTTCGCCGACCTCGAACCGCGACTCCCGGCCCAACCACCCGACGTTGACCGTCGATGGCGTCTCCCCGCTCCAGTACACGTAGGGCGTCAGGTCTTCGTACGTCGTCATGTCGTCCCGTCGTTCAGCCGCGTGTGCAGGCCAGACGGTAGGCGGCGGCGCCGATCAGCTCCAGCGAGATCTGCAGGCGGTCCGGGCTCACGTTCTGCGCGATCGTGTCCTCGGGCGTGTGGTAGAGCGGCTCCAGCTCGTGCGGGCCGCCCTCTCCTCGCCAGCTGAAGTTCGCCGCGGCGATCTTGCGCTCGTGGAACGGCACGTGGTCGCTGCTGCCGCGCGGCACCGGGCCGTGCACCTGCGCGCCGTAGCCCAGGCGTGCCGCGGCGGCGGCTACCTGCGCGGTGGTGGCGTTGTCGCCGCCGTCCACCGAGAGCAGCCAGTAGGCGGTGGCCGGGCCGTGGCTCGTGGCGACCATGTCGTTCTGGAACACGCCCGCGATGCGCGCCGCGTCCGCGTCGGCGAGCTGGTTCACGTAGTACCGGGAGCCGAGCAGGCCCTGCTCCTCCGAGCCCCACAGCGCGAACCGCAGCGCCTTGTGCGTCGGCAGGTAGCGCAGCACGCGGGCCAGTTCGAGGGTCAGCACCGTGCCGCTGCCGTCGTCGTTCGCGCCGGGCGAGCCGGGCACGCTGTCGTAGTGCGCGGTCACCATGACCACGCCGTCGTCCCGGCCGGGGAACGTCGCCGGGCGTTCGGCGATGACGTTGTACGAGGTCAGGCCCGCGAGGTGGGTGGTGGAGACGGTCACCGTGACGGCGCCCGCGGCCCGCAGCCGCTCGACGTGCACCTGCGCGACGCCCAGCACCGGCACGGCGACGTTCGCGGTCAGCGTCGGGGAGAACGCGCCGGTCTTGCCCGCCGGCGGCGTCGACACGCGGCCGACCAGCACGGCCGCCGCGCCCAGCCGTGCCGCGTCCAGCACCGCCGTGGAGCCGGTCGGCACGTTCACCAGCAGCGCGACCTTCCCGGTCAGGTCGGCGGGCAGGGACGCGCCGGTGCCCAGGTCCACCACCGGGCCGCTCGCGGTCACGCCCAGCGCGCCGAAGCGGGACGCGCCCGCGTGCCACGTGTCCGAGCCGACGGTCAGCTTCGACAGGTACTTGTCCGGCACCGCGAACGGCTGCAACGTCACCTGGTAGCGCAGGTCGCGCAGCTCGGAGGCGAGGTAGTCGCGGGCGCGGTGCTCGGACTCCGTGCCGCCGATGCGCTGGCCGATCCGCTCGCTGAGCACCCGCAGGTGCTCCATCGCCTTGCGCGCCCGCACCCGGCCCACCACCGGGTAGTCGCCGAGGAACAGGTCGGGCTGCTCGGACGCGCCGGGCCGCTGCGCCCGTGCCGCCGGGTTCAGGCCGAGCGTCACCGCGCCGGCCACGGCCGCGGCACCGGTCAGGAGTGAACGTCTGCGCATGTGCGGACCCCCCAAGCTCGTAGATCACCCGAACCTAGGCAGGGGTCCGACCCCCTACAAGAGTGCTGTCGGAGGACACCCCTGGTCCAACGGAACCACGCCGATCAGCGCTTACGCCAGCAGACCGGACGAGGTAGGCGACCGTTCGACCCGGGGGACCCGAACGGGGGACACGCGCGGGCGGTCGATCAGCGGGTGGCGGCTTTGTGCAGGTCGCGAAGGGCGCGGACGGCGGCGACGGCGTGGTCCCGGTCCACCGCCTGGACGGCCATGATCGACACGTACTCGTCGTCCGGCAGCTCCAGGCGCGCCCACGACGCGCCGTCCGGGAACGACACGTGCAGCACCTCCGGCCAGCTGAAGCGGTGCGCCGTGACCACGTTGCGCACCTCGACGCCCTCGGCGTCGGCCCGCACGCGCGGCCTGGTCAGCAGCAGCATGCCGCACGCCAGCAGCACACCCAGGAAGATCATCGCCACCTGGTCGGAGGTCCGGAAGATCACGCCGGTCGGCGTGTCGCCCAGCAGCAACCCGACCACGGTGAACACCGCGACCAGGAACACCGCGCTGGCCCACGCGACCACGCGGATCCTCTTCGGGCGGAACTCGACCACGTCGACGGCCACGGCGGTCCTCACGAGCCCGCTCGCAGCCCGCGCAGCACGACCGCCGTGTCCAGCGCCGCCACACACGCCTCGAAGCCCTTGTCCTCCACCGAGTCCGGGAACCCGGCGCGGGCCAGCGCCTGGTCCTCGTCGTTGGTGGTCAGCACGCCGTTGCCGATCGGCGTCGACGAGTCCAGCGCGACCCGGGTCAGCCCGGCGGTCACCGCGTCGCACACGTACTCGAAGTGCGGCGTGCCGCCCCGGATCACCACGCCCAGCGCCACCACCGCGTCGTGCGTGCGGGCCAGTTCCTGCGCCACGACCGGCAGCTCCACCGCGCCCGCCACCCGCACCACCGTCGGCGAGGCGACACCGGCCTTCGCCGCCGCCGCCAACGCCCGCTCGACCAGGTTGTCGGTGATCTTCGTGTGCCAGCGCGTGGCCACGACGCCCAGCGTCAGCCCCGCCGCGTCGGGGACGACGTCCTCGGGCCGCCCTTCGCCGCTCATTCCGCTCCCTCCGTGGTGGACACCACCGCGCCGCCCTGGGCCAGCGCCTCGTACTGCTCGAGCTGGTGCAGCTCGTGGCCCATCCGGTCGCGCTTGGTGCGCAGGTACCGCAGGTTCTCCGGGTTGGGCGAGATCGGCAGCGGCACCCGGTCGAGCACGGTCAGCCCGTAGCCCTCCAGGCCCACCCGCTTGGCCGGGTTGTTGGTCAGCAGCCTCATCGACTTGATGCCGAGCGAGGCCAGGATCTGCGCGCCGGTGCCGTAGTCGCGCGCGTCGGCGGGCAGCCCGAGCCCGAGGTTCGCGTCCACCGTGTCCGCGCCCCGGTCCTGCAGCTGGTAGGCCTGCAGCTTGTGCATCAGGCCGATGCCCCGGCCCTCGTGCCCGCGCATGTAGAGCACGACGCCGCGGCCCTGCGCGGCCACCGCCTCCAGCGCCGCGTCCAGCTGCGGGCCGCAGTCGCAGCGCAGCGAGCCGAACACGTCGCCGGTCAGGCACTCCGAGTGCACCCGGACCAGCACGTCCTCGCCGTCGCCGATCTCGCCGTAGACCATCGCGATGTGCTCGATGCCGTCGAGCTTGCTGTCGTAGCCGACCGCGGTGAACGTGCCGTGCGCGGTCGGGATGCGGGCCTCGGCGACCCGCTCGACCTGGACCTCCATCCGCCGCCGGTAGGCGATCAGGTCGGCGATCGTGACGAGCGCCAGGTCGTGGTCGGAGGCGAACACCGCCAGCTCGTCGCGGCGGGCCATGTCGCCCTCGTCCTTCTGCGACACGATCTCGCAGAGCACGCCCACCGGCGACAACCCGGCCATCCGGGCCAGGTCGACGGCGGCCTCGGTGTGCCCGGCACGACGCAGCACGCCACCGTCACGCGCGCGCAGCGGCACGACGTGACCCGGACGGTTGAAGTCCTTCGCCGTGGCGTCCGGGTCGGCCAGCAACCGGATCGTGTGCGCCCGGTCCGCCGCCGAGATGCCGGTGGAGATGCCCTCCCGGGCGTCCACGGTCACGGTGTACGCGGTGCCGCGCTGGTCCTGGTTCGTGTGGTACATCGGCGGCAGGTCCAGCCGGTCGCAATCGCTCTCGGTCAGCGACACGCACACGTACCCGGACGTGTAGCGGACCATGAACGCCAGCAGCTCCGGCGTCGCCTTCTCCGCCGCGAAGATGAGGTCGCCCTCGTTCTCGCGGTCCTCGTCGTCCACGACGACGACGGGCCTGCCCGCGGCCATGTCCGCGATGGCCCGCTCGATGTCGGCGAAGTCGTTCACCGGGCCTCCTCGGCGGGCAGGTGGGGCAGCGCGAGCCGCTCGACGTACTTCGCGATCACGTCCACCTCCAGGTTGACGTGGTCGCCCGGCGCCCGGCGGCCGAGGGTGGTGAGCTCCAACGTGGTCGGGATCAGGCTCACGGTGAACTCGGTCTCCGACACCGACACCACCGTCAGCGACACGCCGTCCACGGTGATCGAGCCCTTCTCCACCACGTACCGGGCCAGGGCAGGCGGCAGGCCGATGTGGACGACCTCCCAGTGCTCGGCCTTCTCCCTGGCCAGCACCACCCCGGTGCCGTCGACGTGGCCCTGCACGATGTGGCCGCCCAGGCGCTGGCCCACGGCGGCGGCGCGCTCCAGGTTGACCCGGTCGCCCCCGGCGATCTTGGCCAGGCTGCTGCGGGTCAGCGTCTCGCGCATCACGTCCGCGGTGAACGCGCCGTCGGCGACGTCCACCACGGTGAGGCACACACCGTTGACCGCTATCGAATCGCCGTGCTTCGCGTCGCTGGTCACCAACGGACCCGCGATGGTGACGCGGGCCGCGTCCGGCAGGTCGGCGACGGCGACGACCTCACCCAACTCCTCGACGATCCCGGTGAACACCGTTCCTCCTCAACGCGCGGGGACTGCGGATACCCGCACGTCCGGCCCGCACATACTGACCTGCTCCACGACCAATCCCACAGCGTCGGTGACGGTCGACACCCCCGCGTCCCGCAACGCCTGCGGACCGTCGCCCAAGAACTTCGGGGCGAGGTAGGCGAGCACGCGGTCGACGCGGTCGGCCGCCACGAACGCACCCGCCAGGGTAGGCCCGCCCTCCAGCAGCACGTCGACCACGCCCCGCGCGGCCAACGCGCCGAGCACAACGTCCGGGTCGTGCGTCCGCAGGTGCATCGTCTCCGCCTCGTCGTCCAGCACTCGGGCCCCCGGCGGCAGGTCGCTCTTGCCGACGACGACCCGCAACGGCTGCCCGACCCCATCCTGCCCCGGACGCGCGGTCCGCGCGGTCAATCTCGGGTCATCGGTGCGGACCGTCCCGGTGCCCACCACGATCGCGTCCACGGCCGCGCGGAACTCGTGCACCTCGGCCCGCGACTCCGCCGAGCTGATCCACCGACTGGTGCCGTCGCCCGCCGCGACCCGTCCGTCCAGGCTGGCGGCGTACTTCCAGGTCACGTGGGGTCGCCCGGTCCGCGCGTAGTGCAACCAGGCCCGCAACGGCCCCAGCCGCACCGCGTCCCCGCCCACGCCCGCCTCGACCAGGACCCCGGCCTCCCGGAGCACGGCGGCCCCACCGGCCGCCTTCGGATTGGGGTCCGCCACCGCGAACACCACCCGCGCCACCCCGGCCGCGAGCAACGCCCCGGTGCACGGCGGCGTCCGCCCGTGGTGGGCGCACGGCTCCAACGTCACCACGGCCGTGCCGCCCCGGGCCGACTCACCGGCCTCCGCCAGCGCCACCACTTCGGCGTGCGCGCCACCCGGCGGCCGGGTCGCGCCGACCCCGACCACCCGCCCGCCCGCGTCCAAGATCACACAACCCACCGGCGGGTTCGGACTGGTCGTGCCCCGCACCCGCTCGCTCGCCGCGACGGCCAGCGCCATCGCCTCGTCCACGTTCACCGCGCGCGCGTCGCCTGCTCGCGCAGCCGCTCCAGCGCCACACCGGGATCGGCCGCGTCGTACACCGCCGACCCGGCCACGAAGCAGTCCACCCCGGCCTCGGCCGCCTGCTCGATCGTGTCCGCGTTGATGCCGCCGTCGATCTCGACCACCAACCGGAGGTGCCCGGTGTCGACCAACCGGCGCGCCACGCGCACCTTGTCCAGCACCTCCGCCATGAACGACTGCCCGCCGAACCCCGGCTCCACCGACATGATCAGCAACGTGTCGTAGTGCTTCAGCACGTCCACGTACGGCTCCAGCGCCGTGCCCGGCTTCAACGACAACCCGGCCTTCGCACCCGCCGCACGCAGGTCCTTCGCCAACGCCACCGGATCACCGGCCGCCTCCACGTGCACGGTCACGTTGTACGCGCCCGCCTCCGCGTACCCGACCGCCCAGCGGTCCGGGTCGTCGATCATCAGGTGGCAGTCGAGCGGCAGGTCGGTCGCCTTGCGCAGCGACTTCACCACCGGCAGCCCGATGGTCAGGTTGGGCACGAAGTGCGCGTCCATGACGTCCACGTGCAGCCAGTCGGCCGAGGGCACGGCGGCGGCCTCGTCGGCGAGTCGGGCGAAATCGGCGGACAGGATGCTCGGGGCGATCATCGGCTGGTGGACCACGGGTGCCGAGTCTAGGCTTCCGCGATTGCCCGGACCTGGCCGGGAGCCGTATTTCACCCCGCACTTTTCCGACTACTCACGCGGGTAGTTCCCTAGCCGGTGTGCCTGCCATAACGTGCACACCGGGGGGCAGCAACTGGGGAGCACTGGGGATGAATGCCGAATTCCGACACAAGATCGCACTGATCACCGGGGCCTGTTCGCCGCTCGGCGCCGAGGTGGTCGAGTCGCTGGCCAGGCAGGGCGCGCTGGTCGCCGCCGTCGACAGCGACGGCGCGAGACTCGCCGACCTGGTCGAACACCTCCACGCACAGGGCCTGCGGATCGCCGGCAGGCAGATCGACGTCACGTCCAGCGCCGCCGTCGACGCCCTCGTCGACCAGGTGGAACGCGAGTTCGGCGCCATCGACGCCCTGGTCGCCACGGCCGGCGCCCTGCGCCCCGGCCCAGCCCTCTCGATCACCGACGACGACTGGTCGCACAGCTTCGCGGTCAACGTGGACGGCGTGTTCAACGTCTCCCGCGCCGTCGCCACCAGAATGGTCGACCGGGGCCGAGGAACGATCATCATGGTGCCCGCCCACGTGATCGCCGTGCCGAGATCGGGCATCGCCGCCTACGCCGCGTCACGCGCCGCAGCCATCGCCTACACAGAGTGCCTGGCGGTCGAAGTAGCACCACACGGCGTCCACTGCGCGGTAGTAGCACCCGCCGACGTCCACCGAGTCGCCGACGAAGTCAGATTCCTCCTCGCCGACCCCTCCCCCATCTCCAACGCCGTCGGCGCCTAACCCCACAAACCGAACCACCCCACCCAAACCCACCCAAACCCACCCAGCCGCCTATCCAACCCCACACCGACCACAACGGACCCGCCACACCCACCGAGGCCCTCAACCGCCGCACAACGGACCCGCAGCGGACCCCACCGAGGCCCGATTTGACATGGGTTCGGGTGCTTTAGGCTGGTCGAAGCCGGCAGGCATGGCGGGACGCTTTTCCCCGCCGGGCCTGCCGGCTTTGGCCTGCCTGGAGTGCCCGTACGGGCCCCATGTCAAATCGAGCCGGACCTGACCCGAGCAGCCCCACCCCTCGGCCTCTCACACCGTCGACGTCTCCGCACTCGCCTGCTCGTGCGCCAACCGCGCCAACTCCACCCTCGAACTGATCCCGAGCTTCCTGAAGATCCCCCGCAGGTGGTAGTTCACCGTGTGGGGCGACAGGAACAACTGCTTCGCCACCTGCCGGTTCGTCAACCCGGCCCCCACCAACCGGGCGATATCCCGCTCCGCCTCGGACAACAACCTCCACTCCTCCACCCCACCCGCACCACCCGCACCCGAACCAGAACCACCCGCACCAGAACCAGCCACCCGCCCACCCCCGCGTAACCGGGCCAACTCACCATCCGCCCCCATCCGCTCGAAGATCCTCGACGCGACCGTCGTGTGCGCCGAAGCCCGAACCACCTCACCGGCCTCGGCCAACACCTCCGCGAGGTCCTCGTTCGCGTTCGCCCGCGCCCACGGGTGCCGATGCCGCTCCGCCGCCTCCCGCAACCGCTCCGCGTCCCGCTCCACCAACGCCCGCGCGTGCCGCGCCGCCACCGACACCGCCGGGAACCCCGGGTTCTCGGCCGCCAACCGCTCGGCCGCGCCGACCACCTCCCCCGCCAACCCCCCATCCCCCACCGCCGAAGCCTGCCGCACCAACCACGGCGCGGCCCCCGGCTCCTCGACCAACATCCGCCGCACCCCGGCGGGATCGTCCATCCGCTCACGCGCCAACTCCACAGCCCGCTCGGCCCCACCCCGAGCGTGCGCCAGCAACAACTCCACCCAGTCGTACTGCCCCGAGTGCAACACCGCCTCACCCGCCGCCAGATCCGCCCGGTACCGACGCACGTGCTCGCCCGCCGCCGCCACGTCTCCCCGGTGCAACGCCACCGTCGCCAGCACCGTCGACGCGAGCGGCACCAGGATCCGCAGCCCCCGGTCGCGCGCGCTCGACAGCCCGCGCCGCGCCGCCGCCAGCGCCCGGTCCAACTCCCCCGCCTGGACCAGCACCCTGGCCCGCGCGATCGTCCGCGCGGCCGGCGCACCCGCCTTCACCGCCTCGTCCTCACAAGCCGCCCCGTGACACCTCTCCCCCTCGCACCCGGCCCCCTCGCACCCCTCCCCCTCACGGACCCACTTCTCCGCCCGCTCGAAGTCACCCAACGCCGACAACTTCAACGCGAACGACACCGCCGACTGCGACTGCCACCACGCGGTGGGCCGGTCGAGCTCCCAGCGCGTCGACTGACGACCCCAGTACATGGCCTCGGCGAGCTTCCCGGCGTTCCACTCCAGGCACGAGTGGACCGTCGCCGCCATCACCACGTCCGCGTCCGCGGGCTCCCGGTCCCGCGTCGTCAACACCGACAACGCGTGCGCGCCCGCCCGGCTCCCCGTGGCGAAGTACAGCGACAGCAACCGCCCGGCCTGCGCCAGCCGCCGCAACGGACCGGGCACACCGGGCGTGGTCAGCACGTGCTCCATCTCGGACACCGCGTCCGCGGGCCGGCCGTCCGCCAGCAGGATCCCCGCCAGCACCACGTGCAGCTCGGCCGCCGCGCGGGTGGGCACACCGCCCGTCAGGCTCTCCCTCGCCAGCGCGATGGCGGAGCCGAGCCTGCCGTTGGCCGCCAACGACCGCACCCCGCCCACCGCGGCCGCGCCCCGCGCCTCGTCCTCCTCGCCCCACTCCTCGGGCGCCTCCGCCACCTCGGCCGACCTCGCGCGCAGCGCCTCCACGTCGTGCCGCAGGGCGTGCCGCACCGACCCGGGCATCGAGTCGACCACCGCCCGCCACACCAGGTCGGACGCGAACTCCAGCCGCTCGTCGACGCACACCACCAGCCCGGAGGCCAGCACCTCGTCCACCGCGAGCAGCAGCGCTCCAGTGGACTCGTCCATCATCGCGGCCACGTCCTGGAGCAGGAACGACCTGCCGATCACGGCCGCGACCCGCAGCACCTGGGTGGCCTTGGCCGACATCGCGTCGACCTGACCGCGCACCGCGGCCCCGACCCGGCGCGGCAGCCACCCGCCGCGCGGCCGGGCCACGCCGTCGCGCACGTCGAGCCGTCCTTCTTCCCGCAAGCCCTCCACGAGCTCGGCGACCAGGCGCGGGTTGCCGCCCGCGCCCGCCGTGAACGACGCCAGGTCGGGGTGCGGCACCGCGCCGAGCAGGTCGGTGACCATCCGCTCGACCGCGTCGTCGTCGAGCGGCCCGAGCGGGAGCACCTCCCCGTGCCGGCTCAGCGCGTCCCGGATCTCCACGGCCTCGCCGCACAACGCCGCCAACACCGACACCGACCGATCCCCGCCGGCGGTCGCCGCCAACTCGAGCAACGCCGCCGGGTCCTCGTGCGCCTGGTCCACCACGATCAGCACCGGCACCCGATCGCTTTCCACCCGATCGAGTGCCGCCGCCACGTCGGCCGACGCCGCCAACCCGGCCCCCGGAACGGGTACCACGGCGAAACCCCGGTCGCGGGCGGCGGCGACCGCCTCGCGCAACAGGGAGGTCTTTCCGGAGCACGGCGGGCCGTCGATGGCCAGCAGGCCACCGGGCGTGGACAGGAAGCGGAGAACCGAAGCCCATTCACGATCCCGGCCGTACAATTTCGACACAATCAAGACTGCTACGCATCTCGACTGGCTGTCAATTCAGCCGGCCGCGCCGTTACCGGCGTTTTCACCTAATGCGACGAGTGGCGCCACCCGATCCAGTTCACGCATCACCGACTCGGGATCGGGCGCGAGCACCACTCCGGCGGAGCGCAACACGGCCAAGTGGCCCTCGAACGCGGGGTGGGCCGCCTGGCCCTCGGACACCTGCGGCAGCGCGACCATCGGCTTGCCGGTGCCCAACGCCTCGCACAACATCGTGAGCGCCTGGTTGTCGGCGATCCCCAGCGCGAGCTTGACCAGCGAGTTCGCCGTCGCCGGCGCGAACACGAACGCGTCCGGCGCCGGGTAGGGCTTGGGCTCCCACGGCAGGCGGGACGTCCACCGCACCGGCAACCCCGTCAACTCCCGGAGCGAATCAGACTCGGGCTCGAGCCACCGGGCCGCGGTGGGGGTGAACGTGATCGCCAACCGCCACCCCTTGACGGCCAGGGGCCGAGCGAGCCGGTCCACGAACCACTGCTCGACCCCTCCCCCGGCCGACGCGACAACACCGAGCACCGCCGCACCGCTCACGAGAGCACCACTCACCAGAGCCCACCATTCACCCGACCCGGCCCGACCTGACCCCGCTCACCGGATCCCGCTCACCAAACCGCCGTCATCGAATCACCGATCCCCCGATTCACCCGGTCACCGATTCACAAGATCACCGGATCACCGGATCACCGAACCAACGGATCACCGGATCAACCCACCACTCACACCGGCCGCCGCAGAATCGCGCAGAACATCGCGTCCGTCCCGTGCTTGTGCGGCCACAACTGCACCTGCGGCCCGTCGCCCAGCTCCGGCACGCCCGGGAAGAACTCCCGCGCGTCCACCCACTCCGCCCCGGTCCGGCGCGCCACGTCGCCCACCACGCCCACCGTCTCCGACAAGTGCGGCGTGCACACCACGTACGCCACCACACCGCCCGGCCTGACCAGCGACAACGCCGCCGTCAACAGCTCGCGCTGCAACCTGGCCAACGGCGCGACGTCCGAGGGCTGCCGCCGCCACCGCGCCTCCGGCCGGCGCCGCAACGCGCCCAACCCGGTGCACGGCGCGTCCACCAGCACCCGGTCGAACCCGCCCTCCTCGAGCCCGGACTCCCGGCCGTCGGCCACGTGCACCGTGATCGGCAGGTCGCCCATGGCCTTGCGGATCAGCTCCGCCCGGTGCGGCGCCTTCTCGACCGCGTCCATCGACGCGCCCGACAACCGGGCCAGCGACCCCAGCAGCACGGCCTTCCCGCCGGGCCCCGCGCACAGGTCCAGCCACCGCTCGTCACGGCCCTCGACCGGCACCCGCGTCAACGCCACGGCGCACAGCTGGCTGCCCTCGTCCTGCACGGCCGCCAACCGCTCGCGCACCGCGTCGAGATCGCCCGGGTCGCCCGCGCCCGCGTCCAGGTGCACCCCGTACGGCGAGTACGGCGCCACCTCGCCGCCGGTCATCGCGGCCAGCTCCTCCGCGCTGCACTCACCGGGCCTCGCCGCGAGGTGCACGGCCGGCCGCGCGTCGTCGGCGAGCAACGCCTCCCGCAGCGGCTCGCCACGACTGCCGAGCGCCTCCGCGAACGCCTGCGCGATCCACCGGGGGTGCGCGTTGGCCATGGCCACGTACCCGATGGGGTCGGTGTCCTCGTCCGGCGCGACCTCCTCGACCCAGGCCGCCTCGTCCTGCCCGGTCACCCGCCGCAGCACGGCGTTCGCGAACCCGGCCGCGCCCGAACCCCGGTCGGCGCGCACCAGGTCGACCGTCGAGGCCACCGCCGCGTGCGCCGGGATGCGGGTGCGCAACAACTGGTAGGCGCCCAGCCGCAGCGCGTCGAGCACCGCACCGTCCACTTCGGACAACGGCCGGTCGGTGCAGGCCGCCAGCACCGCGTCCAGCAGCCCCTGCGCGCGCAGCGACCCGTACGTCAGCTCGGTCGCCAGGGCCGCGTCACGCCCGGTGATCCGACGTTCCCGCAGGATGCCCGGCAGCACCAGGTTCGCGTAGGCGTCGCGCTGCCGGACGGCGCGCAGCGTGTCCAGCGCGGCCTGGCGGGCGGGGTCCTCCACCGGCGGTCGCTCCGGACCGGTGCGACCGCGGGGCGGGTGCGCCCGCCGAGGGCGGGATGGACGCGAAGACCTCTGGGTCATGAAATCCGTTCCCCCGCTTCGATCCGGGCGCCGCGCGCCCAGTCGGTCGCCGACATCCGCTTCTTGCCCTGCGCCTGCACTTCGCCCAGCGCCACCGGGTCGGTGGCCGTGCCGACGAGCACGCGCTTGCGCTCCACCCGGAGCTCGCCGGGCGCGAGCGGCTCCTCCGCCTCGACCGGGAGCACCGGGCCGAGCTTGAGCCGCTCACCGCGGAACTCCGCCCACGCGCCGGGGTCCGGCGTCACCGCGCGGGCCACCCGGTCGATCGCGACGGCGGGCGTGCCGAAGTCGAGCCGCGCGTCGTCGACGGTCACCTTCGGCGCGTAGCTCACGCCCTCCTCGGGCTGGTCCACGGGCCGCAGGGTGCCGTCCGCGATGCCGTCCACAGTGGACAGCAGCAGGCGCGCGCCGGACTCGGCGAGCCTGCCGAGGAGGTCACCGGCCGTGTCCCGGTCGCGCACCCGCTCGGTCACCACGCCGTACACCGGGCCCGCGTCCAGCTCCTTGACGATGCGGAACGTGGTCGCGCCGGTGATGTCGTCGCCGTGCCGCACGGACGCCTGCACCGGCGCCGCGCCGCGCCAGGCCGGCAGCACCGAGAAGTGCAGGTTCACCCAACCGTGCCGGGGGATCGCCAGGGCGGACTCGGGCAGCAGCGCGCCGTAGGCCACCACCGGGCACAGGTCCGGCTCCAGCTCCTTCAACCGCGCCTGGAACACCGGGTCGCCCGCCTTGGCCGGCGCCAGCACCTCGATGCCGCGTTCGTCGGCCAGCGCCGCGACCGGGGAGCGCTCCACCCGGCGGCCACGACCGGCGGGCGCGTCCGGCCGCGTCACCACGGCCACGACCTCGTGCCGGCCGGACTCCAGCAGCGCCCGCAACGACGGCAGCGCGACCTCGGGCGTGCCCGCGAAGACCAGCCGCATGTCAGATCCCCCCGCGACGCACGTCGGGACTCCACCGGGACGGCCTGGTTTCCTGGACGAACACGCACTCTCCTCGCATCTTCCGCGACACCGCAGGCCGCAAGTCTAGAAGAGCGCCTTCGACCCAGCTCGCCCGCGACCTTCGCCCCCACCGCACCCGCGAGGTCGCGTCGATCGTTCGCGACTCATTTTCCGGCGATCACGCTCTTCGATCGTCGGAAAATCAGGCGCGAACGATCGACTTCCGGGCGACCTCGCCGCCGTCTGCGGAGCAGCGGCAATCAAACACAGCAGCGGCCATCAACCACCAAACAACGGGTGCGGCGACTGCTTGATCGTCGGCACGCCGCCGTCGAACCACGACTGCTGCCGGATCGCCCGCATGGCCTCCTTGCGGGTCGCCTCGTCCAGCCGGTCGAGGAACAGCACGCCGTCGAGGTGGTCGGTCTCGTGCTGGATGCAGCGGGCCAGCAGGTCCGTGCCCTCGACCTCGATCGGCTCGCCGTGCATGTTCCAGCCCTTGGCCACCACGTGGCGGTGCCGCCGGCAGTCCCAGGACAGGCCGGGGATCGACAGGCAGCCCTCGGGGCCGTCCTGCTCCTCCTCGCCGACGACCTCGAACGTCGGGTTGACCAGGTGACCGGCGAAACCGTCGCAGTGGTAGGTGAACACCCGCAGGCCGACGCCGAGCTGCGGCGCGGCCAACCCGGCGCCGCCCGCCTCGCTCATGGTGTCCCACAGGTCCTTGACCAGCTTGCGCAGCTCCGCGTCGAAGTCGGTGACCTCGACGGCGGGCGTCCGCAGCACCGGGTCGCCGAACAGCCGGATCGGTTGGACGGTCACGCGCACTCCTCGAAGCCTGGGGAGGTCCCAGTCTACGAAAGCGCGCTCAGTGCTCCAGGTCACGGCCGAGGAAGGCGACGCCGACCAGCGCGGCCAGGAAGTGCCCGACGAACCGGGCCGCCGTCGTGACCACCGGCTTCACCGCGCTCGCCGCGCCGGCGGTCGGGCGGCTGACAGCGCTGGGTGTGGGTGTCATGGTCATCGTGGTCATGTCGGCTCCTCCGCTCCCGGCTCCTGTGCTCCCAGCGTGCGCCCCGGCGGCGTCGCCTGGCGTCCGCTCGGAGTCGCGAGGGGTCGTCATCCTCGGGAATGAGATCGGCTGCAACGCCGGGGGCGGCTGCGGCTACTTACCGGCATGACTGCTGCGACATCGGGCCGGCAGGGGGCAGCACGGGTGACCGACACCGACGCGGAGCTGTGGGCGCGCGGCGACCAGGCGGCGTTCGGCGCGCTGTTCGACCGCCACGCCGACGCGGTGTGGAACCACGCCTACCGGCTGACGGCGTCGTGGTCGCTCGCCGAGGATTTGACCTCCGCCACGTTCCTGGCCGCGTGGCGGCGCCGGTCCGACATCACCCTGGTCCGCGACAGCGCCCTGCCGTGGCTCTACACCGTGGCGGGCAACCTGGCGCGCACCGAGTTCCGCCGCCTCGGCCGGTTCCGGCGGGCGTTGCGGCGGGTGCCCGGCCAGGAAGCGGTGCCCGATCACGCCGAGCGCGTCATCGCCTCGGTGGACGACGACCGCGCGTTACGCCGGGTGTTGGACGTGGTGGCCACCTTGCCCAGAGCCGAACGTGAGGCCGTGGAGCTGGTCCTGCTGGGCGAGCTGTCCACGGCCGAGGCCGCCGAGGTGCTCGGCGTCGCCGAGGTGAGCGTGCGCTCGCGGATCTCGCGGGCCCGTGCGCGACTGCGTGCCGTGGAGGAGCGATGAGCCAGCCGGGGATCAACCTGCCGCCGCGCCGCCCCCTACCGCCTGACGTGCGGAAACGGCTGCGCCGCCGGGTCGTGGGCGGTGGGGCCGTGCGCGCGCCGCTCGCCGCCGCGGCGGCCGTCGTGATACTCGCCGCGGGCGGTGCGATCATCGCCCAGTCCACCGGGGGCGACGACCGCACCGCCGTCACGCCGCCGTCCACCACCTCTTCGGCGGCCGGGTCGCAGGCCCCTCCCGTCACCGGCGTCTCGCCCGGCGCGGCCACGACCGACGCGGCGCGGTGCGGGCTCGGCGACGCCGACGTGCGGTTCACGCTCCTCCTGGCGGGCCGCCGGATCCTCGTGACGCGGGACGACCGGTTCTGCGAGCTCACGCACACGACGATCTCGAAGAACAGCCCCGCGGTCGGCCCCGTCCCGCTCGAGGACGGCGCGGCGGCGGTGTTGTGGCGCAGTGGCAGCGGCGTGCTGATCGGGCGCGTGCCGGCCGGGACCGGCCACGTCGTGCTGGACTCCGGGGACCCGACCGGCGCCGGACCCGTCCCGGTCTCGCTGGTGGAGGACCTGTTCGTGACCCCGTACACCACGGTGGGCTTGTCGGCGCGCTTCACCACGGCGTCGAGCGTGGTCTTCGCGGGGATCGACGTCGTGGCGCTGCCGACCGCGGAGGTCTGGGCGGCGCCGCGGGAGGAGTTGCCACTGGGCGACCCGGACGTGGCCCGGTGCCTGGACCGGGCCCTGCTGGACGCGGCGCGGTGGGTGGGCGACCCGCTGAAGTGGCGACCCGGAGCGGTCTCGGGCCAGGCGGCCGACGCCCGGCTGGTGCTGCACGACCAGGCCGGGAAGACCGCCCTCTGCGAGTTCAGCCTGGGTCGGCCGCTGCTCGTGCACGAGGAGGACCCGGCACCGCGGCGTGGCGAGTCGTTCGCGATCCGCCACGTGACCAGTCGCGAGACCGGCCCCGGACCCGGCGACGGGCACGTGCTGCTGGCCGGCACGGTCGACGCGGCGCGCGTGGGCGGGCTGGAGATCACCGATCCCCGGGGGCGGACGGTGGCGGCCACCCTGCGGGACGGCACGTTCATCGCCCGGCTGGACCAGCGGCACCTGACCGCCACCGACGCCCTCCTCGACGGCTTCCGGGTGCGCGTGCTCGACCACGGCAACCAGCCGGTCGAGACCGTGACGCTGGGCTGAGACCGGTGTGGTCCCGCCCGACCAGGGGGCGGGCGGGACCCCACCACCACGTCATCGCGTCGGCCACACCGCCCGGGCCGCGCCGCCGCCACGCCGGGACGTCTCCGCCGCCGCGCGCCACCGGCCGTCGGGCAGGCGTTCGACCGCCGTGACCGCGCCGATCTCGGCGGTGGAGGTGAACCGGTGGCCCAGCGCGCGCAGCGCCGCGGCCTCCGCGCCCGCCAGGAACGCGGGCTCGGCCTGGGTGTTGGCGGCGTTGCGCTGGGACGCGCGCGGCGCGGCGATCGCCTCGACCAGAGGCGTGCCGCGGTCCAGCCGCCGGGTCAGCACCTGCAGGACGGTGGTGATGATGGTCGCGCCGCCGGGCGAGCCGAGCGCCAGCACCGGCTTGCCGTGCTCCAGCACGATCGTCGGCGTCATGGACGAGCGCGGGCGCTTGCCGGGGCCGGGCAGGTTCGGGTCCGGCACGCCCGGCGTCACCGGCGTGAAGGAGAAGTCGGTCAGCTCGTTGTTGAGCAGGAAACCGCGACCGGGCACCACGATGCCGCTGCCGCCCTCCTGCTCGATGGTCAGCGTGTAGGCGACCACGTTGCCCCAGCGGTCGGCGACCGTCAGGTGCGTGGTGTCCGTGCCCTCGTACGGCGTGGCGGCCGGCTCGCCGCCGGTCGCGCACGGCGTCGGGTTGCGCGGGTCACCGGGTGCGACCGCGCCGGTCATGGCCGCCGTCGGCGAGATCAGGCACGCCCGGCTGTCGGCGAAGCGCTGCGACAGCAGCTCCCGGGTCGGGACGTCGCTGAACGCCGGGTCGCCGACCCACCGGTTGCGGTCGGCGAACGACAGCCGGCTGGCCTCCAGGAACCGGTGCAGGTACTGGACCGGGTCCGCCGCGGCCAGGTCCGTGCTCTCCAGGATGTTCAACGCCTCGCCGGCGGTCGTGCCGCCGGAGGACGGCGGCGCCATGCCGAACACGTCGTAGTCGCGGTAGCGGACGCGGGTGGGCTCGCGCAGCGGCGCCTCGTACCGGGCGAGGTCCGCCGCCGTCAGGTCGCCGGAGCGGACCTTGCGGGTGGAGCCCGCCACCACGGGCGGCTGCCGGACCGCCGCGACCAGGTCGCGCCCCACCTCGCCGCGGTAGAACGCCGACATGCCGTCCCGGCGCAGCGCGCGGTAGGTGTCGGCCAGGTCGGGGTTGCGGAACGTGCTGCCGATCGCCGGCGGCGCGCCGCCCGGCAGGTACAGGGCGCTGGTCGAGCTGAAGTCCGCGAAGCGGGCGGCGTTGTCGCTGACCTGCCGGTGGAACGTGGCGTCGACGGTGAAGCCGCGCCGGGCCAGCTCCTCCGCCGGCCGCACGGCCTGGTCGAGCGACCACGTGCCCCACTGCCGCAGCGCCTGCTGCCAGGTGCGCGGCGTGCCCGGCACGCCCACCGACAACCCGCTGGTCATGGCCTCGGCGAACGGGAGCGGGACGCCGTTCTCCACGAACAGGTGCGCGTCGGCGGAGGCGGGCGCGGTCTCCCGCCCGTCCACTGTGGACACGCGGTGCGTGCGGGCGTCGTAGTGCACGAGGAACCCGCCGCCGCCGATGCCGGCGGAGAACGGGTCGGTGACGCCCAGCGCGGCGGCCACGGCGACGGCGGCGTCCACCGCGTTGCCGCCGCGGCGCAGGACGTCGACGCCGATCTGCGAGGCGTCGGGGTCGACGCTGGACACCACGCCGCCGAAGCCGACCGCTTCGGGCACGCGTGGTGGATCGGCGACGGCGGAGGCGGTGGCGGGCAGGAGTGGTGCGACGAGGAGGGATGCGAGGACGCTGGCGACAGTCGACCGGAGCATCGTTCCCTTCTACTCCACCCCGGCCGAAAGCAGAACCACCCGGGAGTCGCCGTGTCGGGTTCCGCACCGAAGCGCTTCGTGGGAGCGGACGACGCCGCGGGGCCGGAGGACGTCGAGGTCAGAGGACTTCGAGCGGGTCGAGCTTGACCCGCACCACGTCCGGTTCCTTCCGGGCGCTGCGCACGGCCAGCACGTCGGCCAGCAGCGCGGCCAGCGCGCGGCCCTCCGTCCGGGACACCCGCACCAGGGCGCGTTCCTTGTTCTCCGACAGCGGCACCGGGCCCAGGACTTCGCCCGTCGGCGGCAGGTCCAGCTCCTCCAGGACGCCGGCCAGCGCGTCCGGCGCGCCGTCCACGGTGGCCATCCGCACGGCGGGCGGGAAGCCCAGCTCGGCCCGCGCCGCCAGCTCCTGCCGCGCGTGCCACACCGGGTCCCACCGGACCAGGGCCTGGACCGGCGCCAACGACGAGTCCGCGACCACGACCACCCGCCCGGCCGCGTGGACCAGGGCCGCCGCCGTCATCCACCGCCGCAGCGCCTCCTCCGCCGCGCGCAGGTCGGCCCGGCCGAGCAGCGCCCAGCCGTCCAGCAGCAGGGCCGCGCCGTAGCCGCCCTCGGTGAACGGCTCCGCGCCCGGCGTGGCCACCACCAGGGACCGGCCGCCCGGCACCTCGGCCAGCACCTCGTCGCCGCCCGACGTGCGGACCGGCACGCCGCTGAACGCGCGCCCCAGCTCCTCGGCCGTGCGGCGGGCGCCGATGACCTGGCCGCGCAGCCGGCGCGAACCGCAGTTCGGGCAGCGGTACGCCGCCTCCGTCGCGCCGCACCAGCGGCAGTACGCGGGCCTCGGCACGCCGTCCTGGGTGCCGCCCGGCAGCGCCAACGGGCCCGCGCACCGGCGGCACCGGGCGGGCGACCGGCACTGACCGCAGGCCAGCGCGGGCACGTACCCGCGCCGGGGCACCTGGATGAGCACCGGCGTGTCCGCCGCCAGCGCGGCCCGCGCGGCGTCGAAGGCGATCGACGGCAGCCGGGCCGACCGCGCCGCCGCGTCCTTCACCTCCTGCCACTCGCTCTCGCCCACCGCCGCCACCCTCGGCGCCACGGCCCGCAGCGTGTCGCGGGCCGCGACCACCTCGTGCGCCCAGCCGCTGTCCACCAGCAACTGGGCCTCAGCGGTCCGGGCGAAGCCGCCGACCAGCAGCGACGCGCCGGTCAGGTGCGAGCGCTGCACCAGCACGTCCCGCACGTTCGGGTACGGCATCCGCGGCTCGGAGTGCAGGTCGTCGCCGTCGTCCCAGACCGCGACCAGCCCGAGGTCCCGCACCGGTGCGAAGGCCGCGCCACGCGTGCCCAGCACGACCCGCACCGCACCCCGCCGCACGGCCAGCCACCGCTTGTACCGCTCGGACGGCCCGAGGTCGGCCGACAGCGTCACCACGCCCGCCTCGCCCACCAGCGCCGCGCACGCCCGCTGGAGCCGGGCCAGGTCGCGGTGGTCCGGCACGACCACCAGCGCGCCCTTGCCCGTGCTCGCCACCGACGCCGCCGCCTCGGCCAGCCGGGCGGGCCAGTCCTCGGCGGGCAGCGCCTGCCACACCGCCCGCGCGGCCCGGCCGGACCGCAGCGCGTCCAGCAGGTTCGGCCCGAACGGGTAGCGCGCCCACCCCTCGTCCGAGGGCGCCTCGGGCACCGGCGCGGGTTCGTCGGAGGGCTTGGCCTCGGCCCGCGCGTGGCGGGGCGGGATCGCCATCCGCAGCACGTCGATCAACGACCCCGCGTACCGGTCCGCGATCGCCCGCGCCAGCTCGGCCACCTCCGGCGACAGCACCGGCTCCGGCGAGATCACCCGGTCCAGGAACGTGAGCTTCCGCCCGTACTCCGACGACTCCGCCCGCTCCAGCAGGTAGCCGTCCACCAGCTGGCCGGCGAACCGCACCCGCACCCGGCAGCCGGGCACGGCGTCCGCGTCCTGCTCGGTCGAGACCTGGTAGTCGAACGGCCGGTCGAGGTGCGCCAGCGGCACGTCCACGCACACGCGGGCAACCGGTAGCGAGGCGGCGGGAACCCGCTCGCCCCTCCTGGTCGTCGCCTTGCCCGCCACGGGTGGAGGTCTACCAGAGACCGGGGTGGACGCCCGCGACCCGGGCCCCGATCGGGACACCATGCCCCCAGTATCGAACACGTGTTCGACCTTGGCAAGATCACGACCGGGTGATCGCGGGCGACACGCTCTCCCGCCCGTTCTCCAGGTGCCCCGCCAGCCTGCGGCGGAACCCGCCGTCGGAGGTGATCGTCACGTCGTACCAGCCGTGCCGGAACGCGGTCAGCCACGGCACCAGCCGCCGCCTGCCCGGCCGCACCGCCACCTTGAAGTCCCGCCCGTCGCCCACCACGGCGAACGTCACGTCCGACGGGCCGAAGTTCGCCAGCGTGATCGACACCATGCGGCTGTGCGCCGACGTGGCCAGCGCCACCGACTCGCCCCGCGCGCCCGCGAACTCGCGCCGGAACCCGTTCGGCCCGACCACGGTGAACCGGTACCGGCCCTCGAACGGCACCACGACGTCCACCGAGGACCGCACGTCGAAGTGGACCGGGCCCTCGAACTCGCCCGCGTGCGGGTGCAGCGCCAGGTGCACGCTCTCGTCGCCCGAGTTCCGCAGTTCCAGCCGCACCTCGCCGCCGACCGCCGCACCCGACACGTCCGGCTGGTAGGGCAGCGGGCGGGCTGGCCGCACGCCCGGTTCCTGCCGGTCGACGGGCGGGCCGTGCTCCACCACCACCGGCCGGCGCGCCCGCCGGGTGAAGTCGAACGCCGAGGTCAGGTCGCCGCACGCGGTCCGCCGCCACGCGTCGATCCCCGGCGCCGCCACGCCGAGCCACCGTTCCAGGAACCGGATCGTGGACGAGTGGTCGAACACCTGCGAGTCCACGTACCCGCCGACCGTCCACGGCGACACGACGACCATCGGCACGCGCGGCCCCAGCCCGGGCGCGTCCGCCACGCCGTGCGGCGGGCAGGGCGGCGGCACGTGGTCGAAGTGCCCGTCGGCCTCGACGTGGGTGACGAACAACGCGGTGGAGTCCCACACGTCCGGCGTGGACGCCAACGCGTCGAGCACCTCGTAGGTGAGTGACGCGTCAGGGTGCTCGCACGCCAGGAGGAACGACACCCGGGGCAGCCGGCCCGCCACCACGTCGGCCCGGAACGACGCCGTCAGCTCCCCGTCGCACAGTGCCTCGCGCGCGATCCTCGCGAACCGGGTGGCGAACTGGTCCTGGCGTTCGGCCGACTCCCGGTAGACGCGCCACGACGTGCCGGCGTCCTGGAGCCGTTCGGCGTACCCCGCCCACTCGGCCTCGGCGTGGGGCGTGCCGTGGTAGGCGTCGCAGACGGTGAACGTGTCCGCCAGCTCGTAGTCGAACGGCAGGTCACGTCGGTCGTGGGCGGTGGCGCTGCGGGCGTCGTCGATCGCGTCGGGGTCGGCGAAGCCGCGCACCCCGCGCAACGTGCCGTAGCAGTGGTCGAACGACCGGCGCTCGCGCACGAGCAGCACGACGTGCTCGATGGCGGACAACCCACCCGACCGGGGCTCCCGTGCCAACGCCTCGTGCACCGACGGCGGCAGCAGGGAACCCGTCACGGCGGTGTGCGGCGTGCGACGCGTGTCGGGCATGACCGTGTCTAACGCGCGCCGGTGAACTCAAGAGGTCCTCCGGACCACACCCGCGCAACCCGCGGCGGACATCGACGCGGAACCGTCAGACCGCGCCGTGCCGTCGGGAACCGTGTTCAAGCGAAGCCGTTCGTGCCGTCCAGGCCGCGACTCCGTGGTGTCGACGCCGGACACCGCGCCAGGTCGACGGTCTCCAACCGCGGCACGGACCGCGCCCACTCACCGCCATCCGGCACGTGCCGCCGACCGGCCACGATGCTGCCCGGCCGCGGACAGCGGCGGGGGATTGTCGGACCCCGCCGGCAAAATAAAAGCAGGGGTCCCCTTGGGCGGGGACCCCTGCGCAGCGTCGCTCGGGCGTCAGGCGCCCCAACGCCGGTCGGGCGTCAGGCGCCCGCGGCGGCGCGGAGGGCGTCGGCGCGGTCCGTGCTCTCCCACGGCAGGTCGACGTCGGTGCGGCCGAAGTGGCCGTAAGCGGCGGTCGGGGCGTAGATCGGGCGCAGCAGGTCCAGGTCGCGGATGATCGCGGCCGGGCGCAGGTCGAAGACCTCGCCGATCGCCTGCTGGATCTTGGTCGGGTCGACGGTCTCGGTGCCGAAGGTCTCCACGAACAGACCCACCGGGGCCGCCTTGCCGATGGCGTACGCCACCTGCACCTCGATGCGCGTGGCCAGCCCGGCGGCCACCGCGTTCTTCGCCACCCAGCGCATCGCGTACGCCGCGGACCGGTCCACCTTCGACGGGTCCTTGCCGGAGAACGCGCCGCCGCCGTGGCGGGCCATGCCGCCGTAGGTGTCGACGATGATCTTGCGACCGGTCAGGCCGGCGTCACCCATCGGGCCGCCGATGACGAACCGGCCGGTCGGGTTGACCAGCAGCCGGACGTCCGAGGTGTCCAGGCCGAGCGCGTCGACCTCGGGGGCCACGACGTGCCGGCGGATGTCGACGCCGAGCAGCTTCTCCAGGTCGATGCCGTCCGCGTGCTGCGTGGACACCACGACGGTGTCCAGCCGCACCGGCTGGTCGCCCGCGTACTCGATGGTGACCTGGGTCTTGCCGTCGGGACGCAGGTACGGCACCGTGCCGTCCTTGCGCACCGCGGTCAGCCGCCGCGACAGCCGGTGCGCCAGCGCGATCGGCAGCGGCATCAGCTCGGGCGTGTCGGTGCACGCGTAGCCGAACATGAGGCCCTGGTCGCCCGCGCCCTGCTTGGCGATCTCGTCCTCGGTGCCCTCGACGCGCTTCTCGAACGCGGTGTCCACGCCCTGCGCGATGTCCGGCGACTGCGAGCCGATGGCCACGTTCACGCCGCACGAGTAGCCGTCGAAGCCCTTGGCCGACGAGTCGTAGCCGATCTCGACGATCTTGTCCCGCACGATCGAGGGGATGTCGGCGTAGGCCTCGGTGGTGACCTCGCCCGCCACGTGCACCTGGCCGGTGGTGACCATCGTCTCCACCGCGACGCGCGAGCGCGGGTCCTTCGCCAGCAGCGCGTCGAGGATCGAGTCGCTGATGGCGTCGCAGATCTTGTCCGGGTGCCCTTCGGTCACCGACTCACTGGTGAACAGCCTGCTGCTGTGCTGGCTCACGACACTCCCTAACTGTCCGATCTGCGAATGGTCTCAAGCTTACTGAGCGCTCGCGCGCGAAGGGTCCCGTTCGACGGCAGGGGCGACCGCGTCCCACAATGCGGACGCCAGCCGCGCCTTCGAGCCGTGCGGGATCGGGGTCTCCGCGCCGTCCGCGGACAGCAGCCAGCCGGCGTTGTCCTCGACCTCGAACGCGCGCCCGTCGCCGACGGCGTTGACGACGAGCCAGTCGCAGCCCTTGCGCTTGAGCTTCGCGCGACCGTACTCGAGCACGCCGGTGCCGGCGTCCCCGGTCTCGGCCGCGAACCCCACGACGACCTGGCCCGGTCGCCGCGCGGCGACCAGCTCGGCCAGGATGTCCGGGTTGCGGGTGAGCGCGACCGGGTCGGGGTCGCGATCGGTCTTCTTGATCTTGTGCTCGACCAGCTCGACCGGCCGGAAGTCGGCAACGGCCGCGGCCATCACCACGACGTCGGCGGTGGCGGCCACGGTGTGCATCGCGTCACGCAGCTCCAGCGCCGAGCCGACCCGCACGACGTCCACCCCGGCGGGCGCGACCAGGTCCGCGGTGTGCGCGGCGACCAGCGTCACGCGCGCGCCGCGCTGGGCGGCGACCCTGGCCAGCGCGTAGCCCTGCCGGCCGGACGAGCGGTTGCCCAGGAAGCGCACCGGGTCGAGCGGCTCGCGCGTGCCGCCCGCCGACACGGCGACGTGCACGCCCTCCAGGTCGCGCGGCAGCGCGTCGGGGCGCGCCAGCAGCAACCGGGCCAGGTCGACGATCTCGGCGGGCTCGGGCAGCCGGCCCTTGCCGGTGTCCTTGCCGGTCAGCCTGCCGCTGGCGGGTTCGGCGACGACCACGCCGCGCGAGCGCAGCAGCGCCACGTTCGCCCGGGTCGCGGGGTGCTCCCACATCTCGGTGTGCATCGCCGGCACGAGCAGGACGGGGCAGCGCGCGGTCAGCAGCGTGTTGGTGAGCAGGTCGTCGGCCAGGCCGTGGGCGGCCTTCGCGATCAGGTTCGCCGTGGCGGGCGCGACGACTACCAGGTCGGCGTTCTGCCCCAGCTTCACGTGCGGCACCGACGGCACGTCCTCGAACACCCCGGTCTGCACCGGTTGGCCCGACAGCGCCTCGAACGTGGCCGCGCCGACGAACTTCAGCGCGCCGTCCGTCGGCACGACGCGCACGGCGTGGCCGGACTCGGTGAGCCGGCGCAGCACCTCGCACGCCTTGTACGCGGCGATGCCCCCGCCCACCCCCAGGATGACGTTGGGGCGGTCGGGGGCGACGGCCTCGGTCACTCGCCCTCGGTGTGCTCGAGGAGACCCGCGTGGATCTCCCGGAGCGCGATCGACAGCGGCTTCTCGCGCGGGCCCGGCTCGACCAGCGGGCCGACGTACTCGAGCAGGCCCTCGCCGAGCTGCGCGTAGTAGTCGTTGATCTGGCGCGCGCGCTTGGCGGCGTAGATCACCAGCGCGTACTTCGAGCTGACCTGCTCCAGGAGGTCGTCGATCGGGGGGTTGGTGATGCCCTCCGGAGTACCCGAGAGCGGGCCCAGCTCGGTGTGCGTGGTCACTCGTCAACGCTCCTGCGGTTCAGGGGTGGGTCTGCGGGCCGTCCCGTGCCTCGCGACGCGCGTGCTCACGCGTCGGGCACCGGGCCGACCACCAAGTTTAGCAAGCTCGCGGCGGCCGACTTCACGTCGTCGTTCACCACGACCTCGTCGAACTCCGGTTCGGCCGCCAGTTCCTCCCTGGCGATCTCCAGCCGGCGGGCGACGACGGCGGGGTCCTCGGTGCCGCGGCCGGTGAGCCGACCGACCAGGTCCTCCCACGACGGCGGGGCCAGCATCACCAGCTGGGCCTCCGGCATCGCGACCCGGACCTGCCGGGCGCCCTGCAGCTCGATCTCCAGCAGGGACGGCGTGCCGGCCGCCAGTGCCCGCTCGACGGGCTCCTTGGGCGTGCCGTAGCAGTTGCCCGCGAACTCGGCGTGCTCCAGGAGCTCGCCCCTGGCCACCATCTCGCGGAACTCGGCGCCGCCGACGAAGTGGTAGTGCACCCCGTCGACCTCGCCCGGCCTCGGCTTCCGCGTGGTCACCGAGACGCTGAAGTGGATCTCCGGTCCCATCCGGCGGAGCTCGGCCAGCACGCTGGACTTGCCCACGCCGGACGGGCCGGACAGAACGGTGAGGCGGGGCCGGGCGCGTGCGCCCGACCCCACCCCGGTGCCATCAGTCACTCGCCGCTGAACTCGGTGAGCAGCGCCTTGCGCTGCCGCTCACCCAGGCCGCGCAGCCGCCGACTCGGAGCGATCTCAAGGCGCTCCATGATCTGCTGCGCACGCACCTTGCCGACGCCCGGAAGCGCCTCGAGCAGCGCGGACACCTTCATCTTGCCAAGGACCTCGTCGCTCTCGGCGGCCTTCAGCACGTCGGTCAGGTTCGTGCCGCCACGCTTGAGGCGCTCCTTGAGCTCAGCCCGAGTGCGACGAGCGGCAGCAGCCTTCTCCAGCGCTGCGGCCCGCTGCTCCTCGGTAAGCTGGGGAAGGGCCACGATTTCCTCCGTGGTGTGGGAATTTCAATTCTGGATCGGTGCCGCGACCGTACCGAGCGCAATTGCCTGGGTACAACGTGGGTCCCAGTCAGGTGAATCTTTCAGCGCTGGAGTGGTTGCGGCGGGTGGTAGTAGTACCAACACCCACCAACAAGCCCATCACCGCCACCGGTAACGCCTTGCGCACGCCGTGTGTGGTATGCGCTCGATGGGTGATGGACCCGTCGGTGGCCAGGACCGTACCAGGGAACGTTTGCGCAGGTGAGCGGACCACGTGAAGCGTGTCGCGATTTGATCGTGATCACATCTCCAGGGAGCGCCGCACGGCGTCCGCCGCCGACCGCAACTTTGCGGTCTCAGGGCCGTGCCTGAGCACGTCCCGGGAGGTCGTCGGGAGCACGCCGCGCAGGTCCTCGCCGAAGAGCGCACGCAGGTCCGCGACCGTGGCGCCCTGAGCCCCGAACCCCGGCGCGAGGACGTATCCGTGCAGGTCGGAGAGGTCCAGCCGGTGCTCGCCCACGGTCGCGCCGACCACCAGGCCGACGTCGCCGAACGGTTCGAGACCGGCGTTCGCGCGGGCCGCGGAGTCCACGACCGACTGCGCCACGGAACGCCCGTCGGGGCCCACCGCGCGCTGCACGGAGGCCCCCTCCGGATTCGAAGTCAACGCGAGCACGAATATTCCGCGACCGCTCGCGGCGGCCGCTTCGAGCGCCGGGTCGAGCGATCCGAAGCCGAGGTACGGCGACGCGGTGACCGCGTCGCCGGCCAACGGCGAGCCCTCGGTGAGGTAGGCCGCGGCGTACGCGGCCATGGTGGAGCCGATGTCGCCGCGCTTCGCGTCCACCAGCACCAGCGTGCCGCTGTCCCTGAGGTCCGCCACGACGCGTTCCAGCACCGCCACGCCCCGTGACCCGTGCGCCTCGAAGAAGGCCGCCTGCGGCTTCACCAGGGCCACGTGGCCGCCGAACGCCTCCACGCACGTCAGCGCGAACCGCTCCAGCCCCGCGGCGTCCTGGGAGAGGCCCCAGGACGCCAGCAGGCCGGGGTGCGGGTCGATGCCCACGCACAGGGGGCCGTGCTGGGCGACGGCCTTCGCCATCCGCGCCCCGAACCGCTGCCCCGCCGCGCTCACGCGTCACCCCGCAGGGCCGCCTGGAGGGCCTGGAGGGGCCGCACGCCGATGTCGCCGCGGATGGCGGCCTCGATGCCGTGCACGGCCGCCGCTGCACCCTGGATCGTGGTCACGCACGGGATGTCCTTGGCCACGGCCGCGGTGCGGATCTCGTAGCCGTCCACGCGGGGCCCGTTGTTGCCGTACGGGGTGTTGATGATCATGTCGACGGTGCCCGCGAGGATGGCGTCGACGATGTTGTCGGCGCCCTCGAAGTGCTTGCGCACGATCGTGCAGGGGATGCCGTTGCGGCGCAGCACCTCGGCCGTCCCGGCGGTGGCCAGCACCTCGAAGCCCAGGTCGGCGAGCCTCTTGACCGGGAAGATCATGGCCCGCTTGTCCCGGTTGGCCACCGACACGAACACCCGGCCCGACGTGGGCAGGGAGCCGTAGGAGGCGGTCTGGGACTTGGCGTAGGCCATGCCGAAGGACACGTCGATGCCCATGACCTCGCCGGTCGACTTCATCTCCGGGCCGAGCAGCGAGTCGACGCCCTTGCCCTCCGGCGTACGGAACCGGTGGAACGGGAGCACGGCCTCCTTGACCGCGACCGGGGCGTGCGGCGGGAGCTTCGCGCCGTCGCCGGTCGCGGGCAGCATCCCCTCGGTGCGCAGCTGGGCCACCGTGGCGCCGAGCATGATCCGGGCCGCGGCCTTGGCCAGCGGCACCGCCGTGGCCTTGGAGACGAACGGCACGGTGCGCGAGGCGCGCGGGTTGGCCTCCAGGACGTAGAGCACGTCGTCCTTCAGCGCGTACTGCACGTTGAGCAGGCCGCGCACGCCGATGCCCTCGGCGATGGCCAGCGTGGACCGCCGGACCGCGTCGATGTCCGACTCGCCGAGCGTGATCGGGGGCAGGGCGCACGCCGAGTCGCCGGAGTGCACGCCGGCCTCCTCGATGTGTTCCATCACACCCCCGATGAACACCTCGTTGCCGTCGTAGAGGGCGTCCACGTCGATCTCGATGGCGTCGTCGAGGAACCGGTCGACCAGCACCGGGTGCTCCGGGCTGACCTCGGTGGCGCGCTGGATGTAGCCCTGGAGGGTCTCCTCGTCGTAGACGATCTCCATGCCGCGACCGCCGAGCACGTAGGAGGGCCGCACCAGCACCGGGTAGCCGATCTCGTCGGCGATGGCCTTGGCCTGCGCGAACGAGGTGGCCATGCCGTACTTCGGCGCGGGCAGCCCGGCGTCGGCGAGGACCTGGCCGAACGCGCCGCGCTCCTCGGCGAGGTGGATGGCGTGCGGCGGGGTGCCCACGACCGGCACGCCCGCGTCCGCGAGCCGCCGCGCGAGGCCCAGCGGCGTCTGGCCGCCGAGCTGCACGATCACGCCCACGACCGTGCCGGAGCGCTGCTCGGAGTGGAACACCTCCAGCACGTCCTCGAACGTCAGCGGCTCGAAGTACAGCCGGTCCGAGGTGTCGTAGTCGGTGGAGACCGTCTCCGGGTTGCAGTTGACCATCACGGTCTCGTACCCGGCCTCGCGCAGCGCCATGGCCGCGTGCACGCACGAGTAGTCGAACTCGATGCCCTGCCCGATCCGGTTCGGGCCCGAGCCGAGGATGAGCACCTTCGGCTTGTCGCGCTGCCCGGTCACCTCGGTCTCGGCGTCGGGGTCCAGCTCGTAGGCCGAGTAGTGGTAGGGCGTCTTGGCGGCGAACTCGGCGGCGCACGTGTCGACCGTCTTGAACACCGGCCGCACCCCCAGCCGGTGGCGCAGCGAGCGGACGCCGTCCTCGCCGGCCAGCTCCGGGCGCAGCGCGGCGACCTGCCGGTCCGACAGGCCCGCCCGCTTGGCCTTGCGCAGCAGGCGCTCGTCGAGCACGGGCGCGGCCTCGATCTCGGCCCGCAGGTCGACCAGCCAGGCCAGCTGCTCGAGGAACCACGGGTCGATCCGCGACGCCTCGTGCACCTGCTCGATCGTCGCGCCCAGGCGCAGCGCGCGGTCCACCGTGTACAGGCGGCCGTCGTGGCCCTTGCGCAGGGCGTCCAGAGTGGACTCCAGCGACTCGGCCGGGTCGGCGGGGTCGGGCGTCGTCCAGAAGCCGGCGGCCTTGGTCTCCATGGAGCGCAACGCCTTGCCGAGCGCCTCGATGAAGCTGCGGCCGATGGACATGGCCTCGCCGACCGACTTCATGGTCGTGGTGAGCGTGCTGTCGGCGCCCGGGAACTTCTCGAAGGCGAACCTCGGCACCTTCACCACGACGTAGTCGAGGGTCGGTTCGAAACTGGCCGGCGTTTCCCCGGTGATGTCGTTCTGGATCTCGTCCAGCGTGTAGCCGATGGCCAGTTTCGCGGCGATCTTGGCGATCGGGAAACCGGTCGCTTTCGACGCCAAGGCCGACGAGCGGGACACCCGCGGGTTCATTTCGATGACGACCATGCGGCCGTTGCCGGGGTGGATGGCGAACTGGATGTTGCAGCCGCCGGTGTCCACGCCGACCTCGCGGATGACCGCGATGCCGACGTCGCGCATGTGCTGGTACTCGCGGTCGGTGAGTGTCATCGCGGGCGCCACGGTCACCGAGTCGCCGGTGTGCACGCCCATCGGGTCGATGTTCTCGATGGAGCAGACGACGACCACGTTGTCGTTGCGGTCGCGCATCAGCTCGAGCTCGTACTCCTTCCAGCCGAGCACGCTCTCCTCGATCAGCACCTCGGTGACCGGGGACTCGGCCAGGCCGCTCGCGGCCAGCCGCTCCAGCTCCTCCGGGGTGTGCGCCATGCCCGAGCCGAGGCCGCCCATGGTGAACGACGGCCGGATGACGACCGGCAGGCCCAGGTCGGCCACGGTCGCGCGGACGTCCTCCATGGTCTTGCAGACCGCGCTGCGCGGCACGTCCGCGCCGATCCGGCGGACCAGGTCCTTGAAGATCTGCCGGTCCTCGCCGCGCTCGATGGCGTCGATGTCCGCGCCGATCAGCTCGACGTTGTACTTCTCCAGCACGCCGCGCTCGTGCAGCGCGATCGCGGTGTTCAGCGCGGTCTGGCCGCCCAGCGTGGCCAGGATGGCGTCGGGCCGCTCCGCCGCGATGACCTTCTCCACGAACTCCGGGGTGATCGGCTCGACGTAGGTGGCGTCGGCGAACTCCGGGTCCGTCATGATCGTCGCCGGGTTGGAGTTGACCAGGGAGACCCGCAGGCCCTCCTCGCGCAGCACCCGGCACGCCTGGGTGCCGGAGTAGTCGAACTCGCAGGCCTGCCCGATGACGATCGGGCCGGAGCCGATGACCAGCACGTGCTTGAGATCAGTCCTCTTCGGCATGGTCAGCGGCCCTCGCTCATCATCGTCACGAACTCGTCGAACAGCGGGGCGGCGTCGTGCGGACCCGCCGCCGCCTCCGGGTGGTACTGCACGCTGAACGCGGGCACTTCCAGGGCGCGGACGCCCTCGACCGTGCCGTCGTTGGGGCAGTAGTGGCTCAGCAGCACGCGACCGAAGTCGGAGGTGAACTCCTCGCCCGGCTCGCCCTCCAGCGCGAAACCGTGGTTCTGCGCGGTGATCGCCACCTTGCCGGTCGCCACGTCGATCACCGGGATGTTGATGCCCCGGTGGCCGTAGCGCATCTTGTAGGTGTCGCGGCCCAGCGCGCGGCCCAGGATCTGGTTGCCGAAGCAGATGCCGAACAGCGGGATCCGCCGGCCCAGCACGCCGCGGGTCAGCTCGACCGCGTGGGCCTGGGTCGCCGGGTCGCCGGGGCCGTTGGACAGGAACACGCCGTCCGGCTTGACCGCCACCAGGTCGTCCACGGTGGAGGTCAGCGGCAGGACGTGCACCTCGATGCCGCGGGCGGCCATCATCCGGGGCGTGTTGGACTTGATGCCCAGGTCCAGCGCGGCCACCGTGAAGCGGCGCTCGCCGACGGCCTCGACCACGTACGGCTCGGGCGTGGTGACGTCGCCCGCGAGGTCCGCGCCCACCATGGGCGGCGCGCTGCGGACGCGCGCCAGCATCTCCTCGACGCTGCCGAGCTCGTCGCCGGAGAACACGCCCGCGCGCATCGCGCCCTGCTCGCGCAGGTGGCGGGTCAGCATCCGGGTGTCGATGCCCGAGATGCCGACGACGCCCTGGCCGACCAGCGCGTCGTCCAGGCTGCGCGTGGACCGCCAGTTGGACGGCACGCGGGCCGGGTCGCGCACCACGTAGCCGGAGACCCAGATGCGGCTCGACTCGTCGTCCTCGTCGTTCCAGCCGGTGTTGCCGATCTGCGGCGCCGTCTGCACCACGATCTGGCGGTGGTAGGACGGGTCGGTCAGGGTCTCCTGGTAGCCGGTCATGCCGGTGGAGAACACCACCTCGCCCAGGCTCGCGCCGACCGCGCCGTAGGCCTCACCGCGGAACACGCGGCCGTCTTCCAGCACCAGTGCCGCGTTCGTCATGAGTCGCCTCCCAGCGCTTGCACCCACTGCTCGTACACGTCCTTGTCATCGCCCCGGAACCCGGTGTCGAACACCCGGTCGCCGAGGTGCCAGCGCACGACCAGCAGGCCGTCCGCCGTCATCACCTTGCCCGCGAGGCCGCGGGCCGTTCGGGCCCCATCCACCCGTTCTACCGGGATCCACAGCGCGCTCGCGCCGGTGCGCTCCACCAGCACGCCGTTCTCGGTGAGCTTGAGGGTCGCCTCGGCGCGGTGGCCGATGTCGCCGACCGCCACCCGGTCCTGCCAGTCGTCGCCGATGGTGGTGCCGACGTACACGCCGGTCGTCTCCAGCATCGTCGCGCCGGTCTCGGCGGGCGGCTGCGGGAACTCCGGCAGCACCTCGGCCTGCCGGCGCGCGCGCCGCTGCCAGCCGCGCCACATGCCGTACAGGCAGAGCAGGAAGATCGCCAGCACGGCCAGCGAGAGCAACACCCGGGTCATGCGGTGATCCTTCCGCCGAGGGCCGTCACGCGCCCGCGCAGCAGGGTCGCGACCACCGCGCCGGGCAGCTCCATGCCCTCGAACGGCGTGTTGGCCGCGATGCTGGCGAACTCGGCGCCGCGCACGGTCCAGGTGGCGTCCGGGTCGACCAGGGTGAGGTTGGCGGGCTCGCCGACCTCGATCGGCCGGCCCTGGTCGGGCAGGCGCGCGATCTCGGCGGGCCGCTCGCTCATCACCCGCGCCACGCCGCGCCAGTCCAGCAGCCCCGTCCTGACCATGGTCTCCACCACGATCGACAGCGCGGTCTGCAGGCCGAGCATGCCGGGCCGGGCGGCGGACCACTCGGTGTCCTTGTCCTGCACGGCGTGCGGCGCGTGGTCGGTGGCCACGCAGTCGATGACGCCCTCGGCCAGCGCCTCGCGCAGCACCTTCGCGTCGGCCGCCGTGCGCAGCGGCGGGTTGACCTTGTTCACCGGGTCGTAGGTCGCCAGCCGCTCGTCGGTCAGCAGCAGGTGGTGCGGCGTGACCTCGGCGGAGACCTCCGTGCCCCGGGCCTTGGCCCACCTGAGCACGTCGGCCGTGCCGGTGGTGGAGACGTGGCAGACGTGCAGCCGGGCGCCCGCGTGCAGCGCCAGCAGGCAGTCCCGGGCCACGATCGACTCCTCGGCGGCGGCGGGCCAGCCCGGCAACCCCAGCCGGGACGCCTGCTCGCCCTCGTGCGCCTGCGCGCCCACGGTCAGCCGGGGCTCCTCGGCGTGCTGCGCGACGACCACGTCCAGCGCCTTGCTGTACTCCAGCGCGCGTCGCATGATCAGCGGGTCGTGCACGCAGTGGCCGTCGTCGGAGAACACCCGGACGCCCGCCTTGGCCATCGTGCCCAGCTCGGCGAGCTTCACGCCCTCCAGGCCGACGGTGACCGCGCCGACCGGGTGCACGTCGACCAGGCCGACCTCGCGGCCGCGCCGGGCGACGTGCGCGACGACGACCTCGTTGTCCGCGACCGGGCTCGTGTTGGCCATGGCGAACACGGCCGTGTAGCCGCCCAGCGCGGCGGCGGCCGAGCCGGTGGCGATGGTCTCGGTGTCCTCGCGGCCGGGTTCGCGCAGGTGGGTGTGCAGGTCGACGAAGCCGGGCAGCAGGACCGCGCCGTTGCCGTCGACGACCTCCGCGCCCTCCTCCGCCACGGACCCGATCGCGGCGATCACGCCGTCGCGGACCAGCACGTCGATCGGGTCACCCTCGCCGTAAGGCCTTACTCCCCTGAGGATCAAAGAGATCGCGGGGTTGCTCGTGTTCATCTGTTCGGTCGCAAGCTCCCTCACGGGGTTTCCTCCTCGTGGGCAAGCAGGTGGTAGAGGACGGCCATGCGCACGTGCACGCCGTTGCGCACCTGGTCGGTGATGGCCGCGCGGGGCGAGTCGGCGACCGCCGAGGCGATCTCCATGCCGCGCAGCATCGGACCGGGGTGCAGCACGACGGCGTGCTCGGGCAGCAGCTTCAGCCGCCGCTCGCTCAGGCCGTAGGCGATGGAGTACTCGCGGGCCGACGGGAAGAACCCGCCGTGCATCCGCTCGGCCTGCACCCGCAGCAGCATCACGGCGTCGAGGCTCGGCAGCTCGGCGTCCAGCTCGTGCGAGACGGTGAGCGTGCCTCCGTCGCCGG
The DNA here is from genome assembly GCF_055603705.1 of Actinosynnema sp. NPDC037264. NCBI lineage: Bacteria > Bacillati > Actinomycetota > Actinomycetes > Pseudonocardiales > Pseudonocardiaceae > Actinosynnema > Actinosynnema sp. NPDC037264. The sequence goes on from NZ_JBVJVK010000023.1 coordinate 105,174, forward strand.
CGGGCGAGGGAACCCCCCAGCTCTGCACGCCCACCGGCAGCAGGGTCGGCGGCGCGACCAGCGTCACGTCCGCGCCCAGGGCGGTGAGCAGGTGCACGTTGGACCGGGCGACCCGGCTGTGCAGCACGTCGCCGACGATCGCGATCCGGCGACCGCGCAGGTCGCCGAGCCGTTCCCGCAGGGTGGCCGCGTCGAGCAGGGCCTGGGTGGGGTGCTCGTGCATGCCGTCGCCCGCGTTGACCACGGACGTGCCCGCCTCGCGCAGCCAGCCGGCCAGCCGGTGCGCCGCGCCGGAGGCCGGGTGCCGCACGATGACGCAGTCCGCGCCGGCCGCGGCCAGGGTCAGCGCGGTGTCGCGCAGCGACTCGCCCTTGCTCACGCTGGAGCCGGACGATGAGACGTTCACCACATCCGCGCTCATCCACTTGCCCGCGATCTCGAAGCTGACGCGCGTGCGGGTGGAGTTCTCGTAGAACATCGTGATGACCGTGCGACCGCGCAACGTCGGCAGTTTGCGCACTTCACGGCCTTCGAGGGCCTGCTTGAGGCTCGCCGCGGTGTCCAGGATGGCGGTCGCCTCGGCCGGGTCGATGCCCTCGGTGGTGAGCAGGTGCTTCACCGCAGCACCACCCCGTCGCGCTGGTCGAACTCCTCCAGCAGCACGTGGACCTCCTCGGTGCGGGCCGTGGGCACGTTCTTGCCCACGTAGTCCGCGCGGATCGGCAGCTCGCGGTGGCCCCGGTCGACCAGCACGGCCAGCTGCACGGCGCGCGGGCGGCCGTGGTCGCGCAGGGCGTCGAGCGCGGCGCGGATCGTGCGGCCGGAGAACAGCACGTCGTCCACCAGGACCACGAGCTTGTCGTCGACGCCGCCCTCGGGCAGCTTGGTCGCCTCCAGCGGGCGGGTGGGCCCTCGGCGCAGGTCGTCCCGGTAGAGGGTCACGTCCAGCGTGCCGGTGGGCGGCTCGACACCCGAGAACTCGGCGATCCGCACGGCCAGCCGGCGGGCCAGCGGCGCTCCCCGGCTCGGAATCCCCAACAGGACTACCGCGGGTGCGCTGGGTGCATCAAGAGCGGTCTTCTCGATGATCTGATGGGCCATTCGGGCGACGGTGCGCGCGACGTCGCCGGCCGACAGGAGCTCTCGCTCCCCGGCCGGGTCCGTCGCGCCACGTTGACGTGGCGCCACGGTTGGACCTCCTTCCCCGCCTCGCTGGACGGGTCCTTAAAGGACGTCGGACACCCGGCTGCGACCGGGCTGACCAGCACCGTATCAGGCGAGCGCGGTCAATCTTCCGGGTGGTGTGCGTGGTCTCGCCCACCTGTCCCAGCGAGATCAGCTTGACCTGGTGACCACGGAGAGCAATCATTACTCTGCGTATTGATCTAAGCCTCCCCGCGGCAGTCCCCTACCGGCTGACGGGGCGAATGAACGGAGAACCGCCACATGGGCGACTACGCCAAGGCGCTGGGGGCCAAGCTCCGCGCGATCCGCCAGCAGCAGGGCTTGTCTTTGCACGGCGTCGAGCAGAAGTCCGGCGGTCGCTGGAAGGCCGTGGTCGTCGGCTCGTACGAGCGCGGCGACCGCGCCGTGACCGTGCAGAAGCTCGCCGAGCTGGCCGACTTCTACGGCGTCCCGGTGGCCGAGCTGCTGCCGGAAGGTCGGGTGCCGTCCGGTGCGGAACCCGCCACGAAGATCGTCATCAACCTGGAACGGCTGCAACAGCTGCCGGCGGAGAAGGTCGGGCCGCTCGCGCGGTACGCGGCCACCATCCAGAGCCAGCGCGGCGACTACAACGGCAAGGTCCTGTCCATCCGGACCGAGGACCTGCGGTCGCTGGCGATCATCTACGACATGACGCCCGGCGAGCTGACCGAGCAGCTCATCGACTGGGGCGTGCTGCCTCCCGAGGCTCGTCCGGCCAAGGAGGACTGAGCACGCGGAAAAGGGCCACCCGGCGGTTCGCCAACGGGTGGCCCTTCCGGCCTGCTCGGCGGCAGGCCCTGCGGCCGCGCGGGCCGCGGGTGGCTAGAGCACGGCCCGGAGCTGGTCGGCGATGACCGCGATCCGGCCGAGCACGCCGTTGACGAACCGCGGCGAGTCGTCCGTGGACAGGCCCTTGGCCAGCTCGACCGCCTCGTCGATCGCGACCGCGTCCGGCACGTCGGCGGCCCACAGCAGCTCGTAGAGCCCGATCCGCAGCACCGCGCGGTCGACCGCGGGCATGCGCTGCAGCGTCCAGCCCTCCGCGTGCTCGGAGATCAGGTCGTCGATGCGCGCGCGGTGCGCCGTGACGCCTTCCACCAGGACGATCGTGTAGTCGTTCACCGGCGGCACGTCCGTCGAACCGACCCGGTCCGCCAGCAGCGTCACCGGGTCGGCGCCCCGCAGGTCGGCCTCGTAGAGGACGTCCAGCGCGCGTTTGCGGGCCTTGCTCCGTGCGCCCATCTCAGCCGTTCACTCGGCCCAGGTAACGGCCGTCGCGGGTGTCGACCTTGATCTTCTCGCCCGTCGTGACGAACAGCGGCACCTGGATCTCCGCGCCGGTCTCCAGCGTGGCGGGCTTGGTGCCGCCGGTGGAGCGGTCGCCCTGCAGGCCGGGGTCGGTGTGCTGGATCACGAGCTCGACCGAGGTCGGGAGCTCGACGTAGAGCGCGACGCCCTCGTGCATGGCGACGACGGCTTCCTGGTTCTCCAGCATGTAGTTCGCCGCGTCGCCGACCGTCTCGGCCGGGATGCTGATCTGGTCGTAGGTGTCGCCGTCCATGAAGACGAAGTCGGCGCCGTCCTTGTACAGGTAGGTCATGCCGCGCTTGTCGACGGTGGCCGTCTCGACCTTGGTGCCCGCGTTGAAGGTCTTGTCCACGACCTTGCCGGACAGGACGTGCTTCAACGTGGTGCGCACGAAGGCGCCGCCCTTGCCCGGCTTCACGTGCTGGAACGCGGTGACGGTCCACAGCTGGCCGTCGAGGTTCAGCACCAGGCCGTTCTTCAGGTCGTTGGTGGTGGCCACGGTGGTGGGCTCTCCTGTTGCGTGAGTGGAGGACGACGTCGGCTCGGCCGACGAATCCGATTCCAGGCGATCCGACTTCAGATGACCACGAGCTCCTTCGTGGTCAGGGTGAGGAGCTCCGGGGCGCCTTCGCGCACCACGAGCGTGTCCTCGATGCGGACACCACCCTTCCCGGCCAGGTACACACCGGGCTCGACGGTGACCGCCATACCGGGCAGAAGTGTACCGTCACCCGCCTTCGACAGCGCTGGAGCCTCGTGGATCTGCAGGCCGACGCCGTGGCCGAGGCCGTGCAGGAACTCGTCGCCGTGCCCGGCCTCCTCGATCACGCCGCGCGCCGCCGCGTCGACGTCCGCGTAGGGCGTGCCGACCGCCAGCGCGGCCCGGCCCGCCGCCTGCGAGGCCGCGACCAGCTGGTACAGCTCGCGCTGCCAGTCCGCGGCCCGGCCGACGACCACGGTGCGGGTCATGTCGGAGTGGTAGCCGTCGACCAGCGCGCCGAAGTCGAGCTTCACGAAGTCGCCGTCGCGGACGAGGGCGTCGGTCGGCCGGTGGTGCGGCACGGCCGAGTTCGCGCCCGTCGCCACGATCGACTCGAACGCGCGCCCGGCCGCGCCGTGGTCGAGCATGCGGCTCTCCAGCTCGCGGGCGACCTCCTTCTCGCTGCGGCCCGGCCGCAGGCCGCCGTGCTCGACGAGGCCGGCCAGCGCCCTGTCGGCCGCCGCGCACGCCATGCGCAGGGCCTCGACCTCGGCGTCGTCCTTGACCAGCCGCAGTCGTTCGACCAGGTCGGGCGCCGGCACCAGCTCGGTGCCGTCGGCCGCGTCCGTGAGCACGTCCAGGCCGTCCACGGTCACGTGGCGGCTCTCGAAGCCGACCCGGCCCGTCCGCGCCCCGTTCTGCCGGGCCGCCCGCTCGACCAGCACCGCGTCGCACGGCCGGTCGATGACCCGCTCCAGGTCCGGCACCTGCGCGGCGGCCTGGGTGAGGTAGCGGCCGTCGGTGCAGAACACCGTCGCGTCGTCGGAGTCGGCGTGCACGAGCAGCGCCGCGTTCGAGCCGGTGAACCCGGTGAGGTAGCGGACGTTGAGCAGGTTGGTCACCAGCAGCGCGTCCAGCTCCCGGTCCCGGAGCGTGGCGCGCAGGGCGGCGCGGCGAGTGGAGTGCGGCATGTCAGCAGCGTAAGGCTCGGTGGACCACCACACCGTGCCACTCGATCGGGTGAACCGTGCTGAATCGTGCGACAGTCGCGTGACGGACAGTGCGTGCCTGGTGGGTGCTATGACGGGCCGTCGGTCCGACTTAGGGTGGGGCGCATGCGCGCGTGGCTGGTCCGAGGGTTCTGGCTGGGTCTGTTCCACGGCGGGGTGCAGACCGGCACCTCGGCCGTGAGCGTGCACAGCCCCGAGGCCGCCGCGTCCATCCGGTACATCGCGATCGGGCTGGTGGTCGTGATCGGCGTGCTGTGGGGCGCGTTGGACGCGTGGCGGCAGCTCGAAGGGCGCGGCATGGTGTGGTTCGCCGCGGCGCTGGTGGCCGGGCCGCTGGCCGGGATCGCCGGGGTGGCCGGGCGGTCGCTGGTGGACCAGACGGGGCTCGAGTCGCTCGGGCCGGCGCTGACGGGCGGCGCGGCGTTCACCGCGTTGCTGGTCATGGCGACGGCGGCGGTCGGGATGGGCATCGGCAACGCCCTCCCCCAGCCGGACGGCTCGCGGCAGGCCGACGGGTCGCACTAGGTCCCGGCGGTGGTCTCACCGCTCGCGGGCGGGCCGGTCCGGCGAACGGCGTCAGCGGCGCAGTTCGCCCGCCTTCTCGTACGACTCCCACTCCTTCTTCGTGACCGACGTGAGCTGCGACGAGTTCAGCGTGACGATCTCGATCGCGGCCTCGCCCGCGCCCAGCGCCCACAGCCGGTCCTTCACCAGCAGCCCGATCCGGCCGTCGGGCGCGCGCACCGCCTTCGCGCCGGCCGGGATCTCCGCCGCGACGGGCAGGTCGTCCACGACCGGCGGACGGCGGTCGAGCACCCTGGTGGCGAGCCGGTCGGTCACCGAACGGCGCTCCAGCCGCACCACCTCGCCGTCCAGCACGAGGTCGGTGGTGTTCGCGGGCGACGGCACGGCGTAACCGCGCAGCAACGCCGCCGAGTCCTCGTCCGCGCAGCCCGGCACGTTCGCCAGGTCGAGCCCGAACTGGCTGAGGTCGGTCGGCGCGGCCGCCGCGCCGTCCAGGGTCGCGCGGACCACGTCCACCGCGATCCGGCCGCACGGGTCGTCCGCGGTCACCGGCGCGTGCCCGAGGGGCGTGCGGACCAGGCCGGGGCCTTCCCGCCAAGGGCCCGGGATGTGCACCTGGGGGTGCGGGTTCGCGGTGAACTCCTTGTTCCAGAACGTCAACGACGTGCCGTGCTCGGTCTCGTGGGCGATGACGAACGCGCGCAGCGCGGCGACGTACATCCAGTCGGCGCTGAACGCGTCGACCACCGAGCGGGTCCGCTTCGAGCGCGTGTCGGGCACCTGCTGGAAGCCGGCCGGCCCGAGCGCCTGCACGCCGGAGGCGAACGTCGGGTCCTTGGACCGCAGCACGAACTGGCCCGCGCCGTTCCACCCGGCGGCCTCGCCGGTGGTGTCGGTGAACATGAGGTGGAACCAGCCGTCGACGACCAGCACCGACGGTTGGCCCGCGCCGTAGGTGTTGTCCCTGACCTTGTCGTAGGACGGGCTCACGATCGGCTTGCCGCCGGCCGCGCGCGTCCACGAGATGCCGTCCGGGCTGGTGGCGACCCCGATCGCGTTGCCGTTGGCGTGGTCGCCCGCCGCGCCCGTGTAGTAGAGGTAGTAGGTGCCGCCGAGCCTGATCACCGACGGGTCGCAGGTGTGCACGCCGTCGAAGCCGGTGACGCTGCCGGACAGCACCGGCATGGCCGGCGTGCCGTTGGGCGCGGCGAAGGGGCCTGCCGCCGAGGCGCTCTCCGCGTAGAGCAGGTCGTCGCCGGGTGGTGCGGCGACCATGAGCTGGCTGCACCACCACATGCGGTGCCGGCCGCCCTCCAGCAGGATCGTCGGGCCGTAGTTGTACGGCGCGTCGCCGCCGTGCGCGACCACGCCACCGCTCTGCCTGCCCCGGTCGGCGGCCAGCGGCACCGGCTTGGCCTCGGTCGTGCTGGTGCTGGGCGGCGCCGGGCTGGACGTGGGCGTGGCGCTGCTCGGGGCGGGTGCCGACGCCGGGTCGGCGGCGCTCGGGGCGCAGGCCGTCACCAGCACGACGGTCATCGCGGACCCGAGGAGCCTCACCGCTCCCGCATCGGACCTGGACATGGCGGGGCCGATCTCCACTTCTGCCGGCGTTCGGACACCGGGATGACGGCGGCGCACCCGGTTCCGTTCAGTGTAGAGATCGACTACGTCTGTCGAGTGTCAACCGGAAGAGGCCACGAGCTCCACTTCGAAGCCGTCTGTGTTCTCCAGATAGGCTGCGTAGTGATCGGGACCACCCGCGTGGGGGTATTTGTCCGCGAACAACGGCGACCACCCGTGCCCGGTCGCCTCGGCCGCCAACCGATCGACCTCCACCCGGCCGCCGACGTGGAACGCCAAGTGGTTCAGCCCCGTGCCGAGCCGGTGGTGCGTCTCCAGCGCGGGCGAGCGCTCGACCACGAGGTAGGTCGGGCCGAGCCGCCAGCTCACCCCGGCCGGCCAGCGCTGGTACTCGACCCAGCCCAGCTCGCCGAGCAGCCAGCCGATGCTGTGCTCGGCACGGGCCAGGTCCGGCACCCACAGCTCGACGTGGTGCAGGTGCCCCGCCGTCATCCGGCCTCCTCACCCTCGTTCAGCCCGCTAACGCCCTCGACCCCCGATGATCACCCGAAAGTGGCACCGGCTTCGGGGATGAACGGTAACGCCGGATTTGTTGCCGGAAAAAAGAAGGTGTGGCGCCCGGCCCCCTGTGTCTGCGGTGGCTTGGCTGACGGGTCACTGCGGCGGGCTTCGCTCACGGGTGACTGCGTTGGCCAGTGGCCGCGGTGGCTTGGCTCGGGGTGGCTGCGGTGGCTTGGCGCTCGGGTGACTGCAGTCGCTTGGCTCGGGAGTCGCTTGGCTCGGGCTGGCCGGGTCGGCGGCTGGCCGGGTCGGCGGCTGGCCGGGTCGGCGGCTGGCCGGGTCGGCTTGGCCTCCGGGTCTGCGGCGGCTTGGGGGCGGTCTGCGGCGCTCGGCGCCCAGGGATGTCGCGTCGCGTGACGCGCGGGGACGCGTGGGTGTGCGGCGGCTTGATGCGGAGGGGGTTCGCGTCGCCTGAGCACAACCGACGCGCACGCGTGGGTGTGCGGCGGCCTGCCGGGCCCTTGGGGCTGCGGCAGGCTGGCGCGGGGGATGTGCGCGTCGGTGTGCGCCGGGGCCGGTTGGGCGCGGGTGTGCGTGTCGGTTGTGCGTGGGATGCGCGGCGGGCTGGCGCACGGGAGCGTGCGTCGGCGCGGGGTGGGACGTTTTGCGGGGTCAGAGGAGGATGCTGCCGCCCGACTTCGGCTCGGACGCGACCGCGGAGTAGGCAGCCGCGATGAGCGCCGGGTCCGGGCCCTCCAGCCGGCCGGGCTTGGCCAGGCCGTCGAGCACCACGAACCGCAGCACGCCCGAGCGGGTCTTCTTGTCCGACCTCATGCCCTCCAGGAGCTGGCCGAGCGCATCCGGGTCGTAGCCGGTCGGCAGGCCCAGCGAGGTGAGGATCGAGCGGTGGCGGTTGGCGGTGGTGTCGTCCAGCCTGCCGGCCAGGCGGGCCAGTTCGGCGGCGAACACCAGGCCGACGCTGACCGCCGCGCCGTGCCGCCAGCGGTAGCGTTCGCGGCGTTCGATGGCGTGCGCCAGGGTGTGGCCGTAGTTCAGGATCTCGCGCAGGTCCGATTCGCGCAGGTCGGTCGACACGACATCGGCCTTGACCTGGATCTTGCGCCGGACCAGCTCCTCGATCACGTCGCCGGCCGGGTCGAGCGCGGCCTCCGGGTCGGCCTCGATCAGGTCGAGGATCACCGGGTCGGCGATGAAACCGCCCTTGACCACCTCGGCCATGCCCGCGACGAGTTCGTTGCGGGGCAATGTCTCCAGCGTGGTCAGGTCGACCATCACGGCGTCCGGCTCGTAGAACGTGCCGACGAGGTTCTTGCCGGCGTCGGTGTTGATGCCGGTCTTGCCGCCGACCGCCGCGTCCACCATGGCCAGCAACGTGGTGGGCACGTGGACCAGCTTCACCCCGCGCATCCAGGTGGAGGCGACGAACCCGGCCAGGTCGGTCACCGCGCCGCCGCCGAGGCCGACCACGACGTCCGTGCGACCGAGGCCGATGCGGCCGAACACGTCCCAGCAGTACCCGGCGACCCGCAGGTCCTTGCCGTCCTCGGCGTCGGGGACCTCGACGCGGTGCGCGTCGATCCCGGCCGCCTCCAGCTCGCCGCGGACCGCCTCGGCGGTCTCGGCCAACGTCGGTGTGTGGACGATCGCCGCCTTGGCCGTGCCCTTCAGGGTCTCGACCAGGTCGCCGAGCAGGCCGCGGCCCACCACCACGTCGTACGGTCGTTCCGCGGCCACGCGGATCCGCACCGGCTCGCCCATCACCACTCCCCTCGTCGGGTCACCATTCGACCACGTCCGCGCCCAGCGCGTTCCCGCCCCACACCCCGGCCAGCACCTCGGCCTGGTCCTTGACCGCACGCCGCGCCGTGCCCCTGACCTGCGACCAGCCGGTGACCTGGAACGTCACCGTGCGGCCGCGGAACTCGTGCCGCCACGCGCCCGTCACCCGGCCGTGCAGCACGAGCGCGCCGGGGCTGCCGACGGGCCGCCAGACCCGCTTGGCCACGTCCGGGTCGGCGACCAGGTGACGCGGGCCGAGCAGGTAGGGGTCGCGCGGGAACAGCAGCAGGCCGGCGGGCGGGTCGGGTGCTTCGGCGACGTCCTCGTGCGCGAGCAGCCGCGTGCCGTCCACCCGGACCGGGCGCAGGTCGGGCCAGCTGTCCTGCGGGCCCGCGCCGAGCCACTTCTCGGCGTCGGCCTTGGCGAACGGGCCGACGAGCCGGGCGTAGTCGCGCAGCAGGGTCGGTTCGCCGGGCTCGTCGACGTCCGGTTTCGCGGTCGGGCGGCGGAAGACGAGCTGCTTGCCGAGGTGGTCCAGCTCGATGCCCGCGAGGAGGGTGGCGAGGCGGAAGACGTTCTCGATGACGTGGTCGACCCGGCAGGTCGGGCAGTGCGGGGTGACGGCGGCCGGCAGCAGCGGGCTGATCGCCGCGGACAGCTCGCCCTTGGTGGCCGTCTCGCCGGGGAACTCGCGGTGCAGGAGGTCGACGACCAGGTCGACGTGCTCCAGGTCGGGCGTCGGGTGCGCACCGCACCAGGCCGCCAGCTGCCGCGGCGTGCGCGGCCGGAGTTGGCGGCGCAGCGCGGGCAGGTCCTCGCGGCGGTGCAGGTGGGGCGCGCCGCGCAGGCTCAGCACGCGGACCAGGTCGTCGGTGGGTTCGCGGCGACCTCGCACGCCCAGCGCCGCCGCGCCCGTCTTGGGCGGGCTGTCCACCACGCCCAGCGGCAGCACCGCGTCGGGGTCGTCGCCGTGCAGGCCCTGCACCGCGGCGCGGTGCGCGAGGACCTGGGCCCCGGTCAGGTCCACTCAGGTCCCTTGCGCCGGCTCCGTCGGGCGGAGCACCGCGTCCACCACCTGCTCCGGGGTGAGGTCGTCGGTGGTCACCTCGATCGTGGCGACTTCCCGGTACAGCGGCAGGCGAGCGTCCAGCAGGGACTTGAAGGTCGCGCGCGGGTTCACGCCCGCGAGCAGCGGTCGGGCGCTGGACATGCCGGTGCGCCGCACGCCCTCGGCCATGCCGACGTTGAGGAAGACCACGGTGTGCCCGGCGAGCCGGCCGCGGGTGGTCGCGGACAGCACCGCGCCGCCGCCGAGCGCCAGCACGCCGTCGTGGGTCTTGAGGCCCTCGGCGACGGCTTCTTCCTCCATCGTGCGGAACGCGGGTTCGCCGTCGTCGGTGAAGATGTCGGAGATCGGCTTGCCGGCGGTGGCGACGATGTCGTCGTCGGTGTCGCGGAAGGCGACGCCGAGGCGTTCGGCGAGCAGCAGGCCGACCGTCGTCTTTCCGGCTCCGGGTGGGCCGAGGACGACGAATCGGGGGCTCACAGACCCTCCCAGCGGGCTTCCAGCGCTTCCAGGTAGGAGGCGACGTTGCGCTTGGTCTCGGCGATCGAGTCGCCGCCGAACTTCTCCAGCGCCGCCTCGGCCAGCACGAGCGCCACCACGGACTCCAGCACCACGCCCGCGCGCGGCACCGCGCACACGTCCGAGCGCTGGTGGATCGCCACCGCGGGCTCTCCGGTTCGGACGTCCACAGTGGACAGCGCACGCGGCACCGTGGAGATCGGCTTCATGGCGACGCGGACGCGCAGCGGCTCGCCGTTGGTGATGCCGCCCTCCAGACCGCCCGCCCGGTTGGAGCGGCGCGTGACGCCCTTCGGGCCCGGGCCGCGGTCGATCTCGTCGTGCGCCTCGCTGCCCCAGCGCTCGGCGGTGGTGAAGCCGTCGCCGATCTCGACGCCCTTCATCGCCTGCACGCCCATCAGCGCGCCGGCCAGCCGCGCGTCGAGGCGCCGGTCCCAGTGGACGTGCGAACCGAGGCCCGGCGGCAGGCCGTAGGCGATGACCTCGATCACGCCGCCGACCGTGTCACCCGCCTCCTTCACCGCCTCGACCTCGGCCACCATCGCCTCGGTGCCCCGTGCGTCGAAGGCCCGCACGGGGCTCGCGTCGACGGCGGCCAGGTCGTCCGGGCCGGGCACGGGCGCGTCGGCGGGCGTCTTGGCCTTGCCGATGGAGACGACGTGGCTGATCACGTCCGCGTCGAAGACCTGCTTGAGGAAGTGGCGGGCGACCGTGCCGAGCGCGGTGCGGGCCGCGGTTTCCCGGGCGCTGGCGCGTTCGAGCACGGGGCGGGCCTCGTCGAAGCCGAACTTCTGCATGCCGGGCAGGTCGGCGTGGCCGGGGCGTGGCCTGGTCAGCGCCTCGTTGCGGCCGGTCGGCTTGAGCTCGGACGGGTCGACCGGGTCGGCGGACATCACCTTCTGCCACTTGGGCCACTCGGTGTTCCCGATCCGGACCGCGACCGGGCCGCCCTGGGTGAGGCCGTGGCGGACACCGCCGAGGATCTCGACCTCGTCCGCCTCGAAGCCCATGCGCGGGCTCCGGCCGAAGCCGAGGCGGCGGCGCTCGAGTTGAGCGGTCAGGTCGGCAGTGGTGACCTCGACCCCGGCGACCATGCCTTCCAGCACGGCGACGAGGGCCGGTCCATGGGACTCCCCAGCGGTGATCCAGCGCAGCACGCCGCGAATCCTTCCACAGTGGGGGCAGGGGCCTGGGCGCAGGTCAGGGCAGGTCTCCGCGGTCCCGACAGGTGGACGCCCAGGGAGACGCCTCGCGGGACGCCTCGGTCGGTCGCGCCGGTGAGGCGGAGCGCTCCGGTCGGGGGTCGGTGGCACTCCGGTCCAGGGGTCGGCGGCGTTCCGGTCCGAGGGGTCGGCGGCGCTCCGGTCCGGGGGGCCGGTCTGGGAGGGGCGGTCTGGGAGGGGCGGTCTGGGAGGGGCGGTCTGGGGGGAGGGCGGAGGACTGGGGCGGCAGAGGGCCCAGTCGGTGGGCGGGCCGGGTCGACAGGGCGGGCACGCCTGGAGACGGGCAGGCAAGGTGAACGGGCAAAGCCGGGCGCGGGCAAGCTCGCCGGGCGGGCAAGGTCGCCGGGCGGGCAAGGTCGCCGGGCAGGCAAGGTCGCCGGGCAGGCAAGGTCGAGAGGGCGGTCCGGGGGGCGGGGGCCGGGGCGATGGAGGACTGGGGCGGCAAAGGGCCCGGTCGGTGGGCGGGCCGGGTCGGCAGGGCGGGCACGCCCGTGGACGGGCGGCCAGGGTGAGCGCGCAAGGCCGGGCACGGGCAAGGTTGGGCGCGGGCAAGGTTGGGCGCGGGCAAGGTTGGGCGCGGGCAAGGTTGGGCGCGGGCAAGGTTGGGCGCGGGCAAGGTTGGGCGCGGGCAAGGTTGGGCGCG
>NZ_JBVJVK010000023.1:117352-121417 GCF_055603705.1 Actinosynnema sp. NPDC037264
GCGGGCGAGGTTGGTGGGCGCGGGCGAGGTTGGTGGGCGCGGTTGTGAATGCGGGCGAGAGTGCGGATGTGAGTGCGGTGGGCTGTGGACGCGGCGGCACGAGGTGGGGGTTAGCCGGCGGAGACTGCGACCAGCCACGTCGCAGCCAAGAGGCCGGGGCCGTGGGGGAGGCTGTCGTGGGGCCATCTCAGGCCCAAGGTGAGGGTGAGCGCGCTCGCCAGCAGGGCACCGACCGGTAGGGCGAGCCACGACACCGAGGCCAGCACGGCGCCCAGCGAGCCCGCCAGCTTCACGTCTCCCCCGCCCATCGCCGACGGCGCCAGCAGGCGGACCAGGAGGTGGAAGCCGCCGAACAGCAGGCAGCCCGCCAGCGCCCGCCACAGGTCCGCCCCGCACAACCACAGCGTGACGCCGATCGCCGGGTACGCGGGCAGCGTCAACGCGTCCGGCAGGCGGCGGTGGCGCAGGTCGGTCACGGTCAGCAGCACGCCGAGCCACGCCACCAGCAGCGGCACGGGCAGCCAGTGCGGCGGGGCCAACGCCCAGGCCACGAACCACAACACGGCCGTCGGCACGGCGCACCACAGCAGACCGACGTGCGCCCCGCGCGGGAGGCGGCGCAGCAACCCGGCGCCCGCGGCGCCGGCCAGGAAGCCGGAGATGACCATGGGTCCAGCGTGGTCACCGGGATGGCGGGGGCGCAACGAGAAGTGCGGGTGAATGGTCCATTCACCCGCACTCGTCCGCCCGGCCGAAACTCAGCGCTGCCAGGAGAACAACGCGTCACCCGCCGCCACCGCGCCACCGGCCTGGTCCAGCAGCACCTCGGGGGCCGCGTCCAGCGCGATCACCGGGCAGATCGGCGCGAAACCCGCCGCCTCCACCTCCGCCGGGTCCCACGTCACCACGGGCTGCCCCGCGCGCACCGCCTCGCCCTTGACCACGTGCACCGTGAAGCCCTCGCCCTTGCGCTTCACCGTGTCGATCCCGAGGTGCACCAACACCGCCGCACCCTCCGAAGTGGCCACGACGAACGCGTGCGGGTGCAGCGTCACCACGGTCCCGTCCACCGGGGACACCACGTCCGCGCGCACCCGCTCCGGCTCGACCGCCACCCCCGGACCGACCATGGCCTGCGCGAACACCGGGTCCGGCACCTCGGCCAACGGCACCACGCGCCCGCCGACGGGGCTCGTCACGCGCAGCGTCACAGCAGGTCCTCGATGTCGCTGGCGATCGTGTCGGCCTCGGGACCCACCACCACCTGCACGACGTTGCCCGCACGCATCACGCCGTGCGCACCCAAGCCCTTCAAGGCCTTCTCGTCCACCAGGGAACCGTCTTCCAGCTCACAGCGCAGGCGCGTGATGCACGGCTCGATCTCCACGATGTTGTCCGCGCCGCCGAGCGCGGCGAGAATCCCGGCCGCTTTGTCGTCCGCCACTTCGAAGTCCTCTCTCGACACCTGCCCTGAGGGTGCCACCGCTCGGGCACGGTCCCGTAACGGCGGTTGACACCCGGTTGGCGCGCGGAGCATCCTCCCCGCACCAACTGGTCTAGACCGGAAAGTACCAATGCCCGTATGGACGCGCGAGCGCCGGGGAGGTGTCATGAGCCGCAACGAGATCGTCGACGGGCCCAAGCCCAAGCACGCCCAGCTGCGCGACATCCTGCGGCGCATGGCCGAGCAGGAGCTCTCGCCGGGCTCGCCGATCCCGTCCGAGCGCGACCTCGCCGAGCAGTACGGTGTGTCCCGCATCACAGTACGCGCGGCCGTCGGCCAGCTCGTCGCCGAGGGCCTGCTCACCAGGGCGAAGGGCCGCGGCACGTTCACCGCACGGCGGCGCATGGACGTCCAGCTGTACCTGGAGTCGTTCACCGACGACATGCGCCGGCGCGGCCTGACCCCCGCGACCGAGGTCCTGGCCTGCGCCGAGGAGGCGCCGACGCCCGAGGCGACCGCCGCGCTCGGCCTGCTGCCGCACGAACCGGCGTGCCGGCTCGTCCGCCTGCGCCGGGCGGACGGCGTGCCGCTGGCCGTCGAACGGGGCTGGTACAACCCGCGGGTCGTGCCGGACCTGGACCAGCACGACCTCACCGCGTCGCTCTACACCCTCATCGCCGACACGTACGGGGTCCAGCTCGACCACGCGGGCCAGACCGTGTGGGCCGAGGGGGCCGACCCCGAGACCGCGAAGCTCCTGGCCGTCCGGCCGGGCAGCCCGCTGCTCGTCTTCCGCCGGGTCTCGAGCTCACGAGGCAGGCCCGTCGAGGACATGACGTCCTGGTACCGGGGCGATCTCTACCAGGTGACCATGCAATTGGACCGGACCGTCCCGGAATCCGGCCCACACCACTCCGCCAAGGGAGGTACCCCATGAGCGCCAGCGCCCCACAGGCGACCGGCGGTCGTGAGATCAAGGGTCTGGCCGGGCTTCAGCGATTCGGCCGCAGCCTCATGCTGCCGATCGCCGCACTGCCCGTAGCCGCGCTCCTGCTACGACTCGGCCAGGACGACATCCTCGGCAAGGACTGGCTGGGCTGGAACGCGGTGGCCGGAGTCATCGGCGGGGCGGGCAACGCCCTGTTCGCCAACCTGCCGCTGCTGTTCGCCGTCGGTGTGGCCATCGGCTTCGCCCGGCGCGGTGACGGTTCCACCGCGTTGGCCGCCGTGGTCGGCTTCGTGGTGACCGAGGCCGTGTTCAAGGCGATGTCGCCGCTCGTGCTGCCGCTGCCGGAGGACGCGGCGGCCGACGCCAAGCAGGAGCTGATCAACTACTCGGTGCTGACCGGCATCGTGGTCGGCTTGATCAGCGCGGTGCTGTGGCAGAAGTACCACCGCATCAAGCTGCCCGCCTACCTGGCCTTCTTCGGCGGCCGGCGGTTCGTGCCGATCCTGGTCGCGGGCGTGATGATCCCCGTCGCGGTGGTCATGGGACTGGTCTACCCGTGGTTCGACGCGGGCCTGACCTCGGTCGGCGAGGCGATCTCCGGCAGCACGATCATCGGCGCGGGCGTCTACGGCACGATCAACCGCCTGCTGCTCCCGCTGGGCCTGCACCACATCCCGAACACGTTCATGTGGCAGGTCTTCGGCGAGTACGAGGGCAAGACCGGCGACATCCAGCGGTTCTTCGCGGGCGACCCGTCCGCGGGCACGTTCATGACCGGCTTCTTCCCGATCTTCATGTTCGCGCTGCCGGCGGCGGCGCTGGCCATCGTGCACACCGCCCGGCCGGCGCAGAAGAAGGTCATCGCGGGCATCATGGGCTCGGCTGCGCTGACCTCGTTCATCACGGGTGTGACCGAACCGCTCGAGTTCGCGTTCATGTTCGTGGCGTGGCCGCTGTACGTGATCCACGCGGTGCTCACCGGCACGTCGTTGGCGATCAGCAACGCGCTGGACATCCACAGCGGGTTCGGGTTCTCCGCGGGCGCCATCGACTACGCCCTGAACTTCAACATCTCGACCAAGCCCTTGCTGATCCTGGTGCTGGGCGTGATCTACGCGGCCATCTACTACTTCCTGTTCCGCTTCGTCATCACCAAGTGGAACCTGAGGACTCCGGGCCGCAGCGCGGACGAGGACCCCGAGGCCGACGCGAGCGTGGTCGACGGCGACAAGACCGCCACCACCGCCAAGGGCGACAAGGAAGGCCGGTCGGACGCGACCGCGTCCTGACGGCGAGTCGGAGTAACGAGAGGACGGGTCATGCCTGAGCGACGGGTCACCGTGGCGAGCAAGGTCGGACTGCACGCGCGCCCTGCCGCACTGCTGGCGAAGGCGGCGGCCGGGCAACCGGTGACGGTCACCATCCGCAAGGACGACGGCCAACCGGTCGAGGCGGCGAGCGTGCTGGGCCTGATGACGCTCGGCGCGATGCACGGCGACGAGGTCGTCCTGACCGCGGACGGCGAAGGCGCGGACGCCGCGCTGGAGGCGATCGCGGAGATCATCGCCACCGACCTCGACGAGTCTTAATGACCCGTGTCAAGTGGCTGTGGGCGCTGGTGTGGCGGAACTTGTCGTTGTGAACGGCCGGTTGTCGCGCAACAGTGCCCACA
>NZ_JBVJVK010000024.1:0-118197 GCF_055603705.1 Actinosynnema sp. NPDC037264
CCCCCCCCCCCCCCCCCCCCCCCCCCCCCCCCCCCCCCCCCCCCCCCCCCCCCCCCCCCCCCCCCCCCCCCCCCCCCCCCCCCCCCCCCACCCCCGGTCCGCGACATCGCGGGCCCGCCCACCCCGAACCGCCTCCACACCCTCCGGCAACCCCGCCCGGGCCACACCCTGCCGCCCCTTCCCGGACGATTCCGCGCCGTCACGCCTGGTCGTGCCGCTCCAGCAGGGCCCGCAGCACCGCCATCTCCGCGGCGAGCGCCTCGCGGCCCGCGGCGGTGACGCTCACCCACGTCTTCGGGCGCTTGCCGTCGTAGCCCTTCTCGACCGCCAGCAGACCGGCCTCTTCGAGCACCGTGACGTGCCGGGACAGGTTGCCCGCGGTGAGGTCCAGGACGGACCTGAGGTAGCCGAACTCGACCCTCTTGACCTCGGCCGCGATCGTCAGGACGCCCAACCGGTGCCGTTGGTGGACGGTGTCGTCCAGGCCCGACGTGGGGTGTTCGGTCATGCCGCGATCCTGCCCCGCGCCCGACGGGCGACGAGGCCGCCGACCCCGCCGAGCACGAGGACCAGGGCCGACGACAGCAGGTCACCGAAGTCCAGCACCGCGACCGGCCACAGCAGCGTGCCGTAGACCCACGTCACCCACCCGTTCACGAACAGCGCCCAGACCCCGAACAGCACGGCGAACGACGTGCACAGCGCACTGCGCTCCACCCACGCCAGCCCGAGCACCCCCACCGCCACCACGAGCAACGGGCCGTACGGGAAGACCATCACCAGGTGGGCGACCAGGACCAGCGACAGGATCACGATCGCGGTCCGCAGCTTCCGCTTCGCGAGCAGCGTCGCCACCACGACCCCGACGACCAGGACCGTGAGCGCGACCGGCCAACCCCATGAGGAGAAGATCAGCCGGGTGACGAGCGGCACGCCCAGCAGCGGGAGGACCAGCACGAACAAGGTCACCTGGGCGTAGAGGCGCGTCGAGGTCTCCACCCCGACCTTCCCGGCCCGCCACCGGTACCACCAGACCGTCGCCAGGAACCCGGCGGTCAGCGCGCCCATCCAGTAGAAGTCCTTGCCCAGCGACGGGTGGTTGCCGAACGCGAGCCCGGTCGCCTGCCCGGTCGGGTGCAGCCAGTGCCACAACGCCGGCAGCTCGTTCATCGACCAGGAACAGGCGGACACGCACCGCTCGGGCAGGTACAGCGGGATCGCCGCCGCGACGATCGCCCCGAACAGCAGGAACGGGAACCAGTACCCGTGCCGGTCACGGCGGGCGCGCCGCCGCAACGCCGTCAACTCGTCGAGCAGGTCCTTCGGGTCACCGGCCACCGCACGTCCCCCAACTCCTCGCTGATGCAATCGAGTTTGCATTACAAACCTAATGCGGTCAACCGCTGCGGGAGGGCCCCGTGCCGCGCCGGGCTCCGGGCGCGTACACCCGATCGGAAAAGCGGTTGGCGCGTCCGCCCGGATTCCGGTGGACTTCCCGGCATGAGCGACCAGCCCGTAGTGCGACCGGCGCCCGTCAGCGGCTTCCCGGAGTGGCTGCCGCACGTGCGCCTGGTCGAGCTGCGCTGGCTGGACGGGATCCGCGCCGCCTTCGAGCGCTACGGCTTCTGCTCCGTCGAGACGCCCGCCGCGGAACGCCTCGAAGTGCTCATGGCCAAGGGCGAGACGTCCAAAGAGGTCTACACGCTCGGCCGGGTCCAGGGCTCGGACGACGGGCAACTCGGCCTGCGCTTCGACCTCACCGTGCCGTTCGCCCGGTACACGGCGCAGCACTTCAACGAGCTCGTCTTCCCCTTCAAGCGCTACCAGATCCAGCGCGCCTGGCGCGGCGAACGGCCGCAGGACGGGCGGTTCCGCGAGTTCACCCAGTGCGACGTCGACGTGATCAACGTCGACGAGGTGCCGATCCACTTCGACGCCGAGCTGCCGCGCATCGTGCACGAGGTGCTGACCTCGCTCGGCCTGCCGCCGTGGACCATCAACGTCAACAACCGCAAGGTGTTGCAGGGCTTCTACGAAGGCCTGGGCATCGAGGAGCCGCTCGGCGTGATCAGGGCCGTGGACAAGATCGACAAGATCGGTCCCGACGGCGTGGCGTCCCTGCTGGCCGACCGGCTCGACCCGGCCCAGACCAAGTCCGTCCTCGACCTCGCGGGACTCCGCGGCGGTGGTGTCGACGACGTGCGCGCGTTGGGCGTGCGGTCGGCGCTGCTGGACGAAGGGCTCGAAGAGCTGGACTTCGTCCTGCGCGAGCTGTCCGACCTGCCCGAGGTGGTGGCCGACTTCTCCATCGCCCGCGGCCTGGACTACTACACCGGCACCGTCTACGAGGGGAAGTTCGTGGACTGGCCGGAGTACGGCTCGATCTGCTCCGGCGGTCGGTACGAGAACCTGGCCGGGTCGTTCATCCGGCGCAGGCTGCCCGGCGTCGGCATGTCGATCGGGTTCTCCCGCATCTTCGCCAAGGTGCTGTCCGCCGGCCTGCTCGAGACGGGCCCGAGCACGCCAGCCGACGTCCTCGTCGTCCTGCCGCCGAACCGCCGCCGGACCGCCACCGAGACGGCGAAGGCGTTGCGCGCCAACGGCTTCAACGTGGAGCTGTACCACCAGGAGGACAAGGTGGCCAAGCAGGTCCGCTACGCCTCCCGCAAGGGCATCCCGTTCGTGTGGTTCCCGCCGTTCGAGGACGGCCGGCCGCACGAGGTGAAGGACCTGGCCACCGGCGCGCAGACCGCGGCCGACCCGGCGACGTGGTCGCGCGGACAGGGCTGAGCCCGCGCGACCAGCGCCTGTCAGCCGGCGGCTGACCAGCGATCGTCAGCAGCCGGCAGCGGCCGGCGTGCCGTCAGCGCTTGGCCAGCCGGTTCGGGATGGGGGCCAAGGGGTAGGTCCGCCAGAAGAACCGGTCGGCCGCGTGCTGGTCGGCGGCGAAGTTGACCGCCTCCACGATCTTCCGCCCGCGGATCCGGAACGCGAGTGCCCACGTGATGTCCAGGCCCTCCGGCGTGGTGCTCCAGCCGCGGTGCAGGTCGACGACCCACTCGCCGTCCGCGGCGAGGAAGATCGGCTCCGCGCGGAAGCCCGCCTTGGCGAGCTCGCCGAAGAACGCCAGCACCTCCTCGGCGCCGACCTTGGTGCCCGACAACGGGTGGTGGCCCGGGATCGTCCACCGGATGTCGTCGGCGAAGAACCGGCGCAGGGAGTTCACGTCACCGGAGCCGTAGGCCGCGTAGTAGTCCTTGATCAGCCGCACGTTCGGGTGCTCGGCGGAGGTCTCGGAGGTCGAGGCCGTCGCGGCGCCCGTGCCGAGCAGTGAGCCCGCCGCCACGCCCACCGCGGTCGCGCCCAGGCCGCGCAGCACGTCGGCCCGGGACAGGTGTTCCGTCATCTCACCCTCCTGGTGGTTGATCAGCTGTTCCAACGGGTGCTCGCGCCCGCCGTCACGTCGAGCACGGTGCCGGAGACGTACCGGGCGCGCGGCGAGGCGATGTCGAGCGCCACCACGTCCGCGCCCGCCCGCGCCGGCGCCACGCACGTCGCCCGGCCGATGCCGCAGGCCGCACCGGTGACCAGGGCGACCTGCCCGCGCAGCTCTCCACCGGACTGCCCCGCCGGACTCTCGCCCGGCTGCCCCTGCGCCGCACCTGCCATACCCGCACCTGCGCCGGCGGCCATCAGACCCGCGACACCGGCGCCCGCCAACAGCGTGCGCCGGTGCACCTTCTCCCCGTCGTCCATGGTCCCGATCGTGCGCAGCGGGCCGGTGCGCTGTCCAAGACCTGTGCCGATGCCGTTCGGTAATAGGGAGGCCCCGGGCACGGGTGGTGCGCCACCATGCCCTGGTGGACGAACTGGAACGGCTCCTGGACTCCTACGACGTGCGGTGGACCGAGCCGGACCCCGTGCTCAGGCTGCTCGCCGAGATCGACGCGACGGGTGACGAGGCGGCGGGCCTCGCGGCGTTGGCGACGCTGGCCCGTCGGCCGCGCGCGGTGATCGCGCTGGACTCCTACGCCCGACAGGTGCGCTGGCACGTGGCCGAGGACTACGTGCCGCCGCAGCTGACGAAGGCCGGCCGTGCCCAGCGGGTCGCGTCGCCGTTGGGCATCGCGTTGGCCAGCACGCACGGCGACGGGCGGCTGCGGGAGCGCGCGGTCGAGCAGATCGTCGCGCGGGGGTTGCCGGAGCTGGTGCCGTTCCTGGCGCTGCGGACCGGCGACTGGGTGCCGGAGGTCCGCGACCGGGCGCGCGGAGGGCTGGCCGTGCTGCTGCACCGCGACCCCGCACGGGTGCTGCCCGCCGCCGTGGGTGTCGGGTTGTGGATCGGGTCGTGGCTGCGGGGGACGTTCGTGCACCACCAGCTCCGGGCCGTCGCGGCGGATCCCCGTGCGCCGCTGGAGTCCTTGTTGCGGTCGCCGGACCGGGAGGTGCGCGCGTTCGCGTTCGAGGCCGGGACGTGGCGGCTGGACCGGAAGGTGTCGGTCGCGTTGACGGCTCCGGACGTGCGGCTGCGGTCCTCGGCGGCCCAGGCGGCGGCGCGGGACTGCGTCTGGTCCGCGCGGGTGGAGGTGTTGCGGCGGTTGGCCGCGTCACCGCACGCGGAGGTGCGGGTGGAGGCGTTGACCGGCTTGGTGCGGTTGGGCCGTGACGCGGAGGTGGTGGCGTACCTGGACGACAAGTCGTCGCTGGTGCGCGCGCTGGCACGGGCGGCGGCGTCACGGGTGGGCGTGGACGTGCCCGCCCACTACCGGTCGCGGGTGACCGCGGGCGCGATCGACGGGTTCGCCGAGGTGGGCGGCGACGGTCGGCACCTGGTGGAGTTGCTGGCCCACCCGACGGGCCGGATCAGGGCCCGTGCCGTGCGGGCGTTGCGGGTGCTGGAGCAGGCGACCGACGACCTGGTGCTGCCGTTGCTGCGCGACCCGTCGTCGCTCGTGGTGCGGGAGGCGACGGTGGCGTTGCGCTCGGTGCCGGCGGCGTTGCCGTGGGAGTTGCTGGGCGACGAGCGGCCCGCGGTGCGGACCGCCGGCTACCGGCTGGCGCGGCGGCTCGGCCGGGTCGCCGAGTTGCGCGCGGCGTTGACGGCGGTGGGCGACTCGCACGTCCGGTTGGCGCGGCGCGGTCGTGCGGACGTCGTGCGGATCGCGCACTCCCTGGTGTCGGTGCCGTGGCGTCGGCGGACCGTCGCGCCGTTGGAGGTGGGCGCGGCGGAGGCGCCCGGCCTGCGGGCGTTGCTGGCACGGGCGGCCGTCGACCTGGACGAGCAGACCACTCACCTGCTGCGGACACTGCTGGGCTGACCTGGTCGGCGCGGACCGCGCCGACCAGGGGTCAGGTGCGCATCTCGCGCGTCCGCCACATCACCAGCACGAAGTACGGCGTGCCGATCAACGCGATCACCAGCCCGGCCGGCACCTGCGCGGGCGCGATGACGGTCCGACCCACGGTGTCCGCCGCGCTCACGAGCACCGCGCCCACCCCCGCCGCGACCGGCAGCACGCGCGCGTGCCGACCGCCCACCAACGACCGGGCCAGGTGCGGCGCGACCAACCCCACGAACGCCACCACACCGATCGCCGACACGGCCGTCGCCGCCAGCACGCCCGCCGCCAGCAGGATCACCAGCCGCGACCGCTCCACCCGCATGCCCAGCACGCGCGGCGTGTCCTCGTCCAGGCTGTGCAGGTCGAGCTCGCGGTGCCGCGCCCACAGCAACGGGGTCAGCAGCACCAGCGCCAGCGCCGTGGGCACCACCTGCTCCAACGTCCGCCCGTACGTCGAGCCGGACATCCACGTCAGCGCCTTCGCGGTGTTCCACGGGTCCGACGTCACGATCAGCAGCGTGATCAACGCCATCCCGGCCGACCACATCGCGATGCCGATGACGACCAGCCGGTCCGAGTCCAGCCCCGACCGCCACGCCAGCCCGTAGACCAGCGCGAACGCCACCATCGCGCCCACGCCCGCCGCACCCGCGATGTGCCACGCGCCGGCCAGCGGCACCGCCGTGATCAACGCGATCGCGGCCAGCCCGGCGCCCGCCGTGATGCCGAGCAGACCGGGTTCCGCCAACGGGTTGCGGCTCACCGACTGGATGCCGCACCCGGCCACCGCCAGCGCCGCGCCCGCCACCAGCGCCGCCAGCACGCGCGGCAGCCGCTGGTCGACCACGAACGTCAGCGCCGTGCCCGTCCGCCCGGCGAACCAGTTCGCCAGGTCGCCCAGCAGCACCAACCGGTCCCCGAGCATCAGGCCCGCCGTCGGCGCCGCGACCAGCAGCACGCCCAGCACCACCGACGTCACCACGAGCCGCCGCGACGACCCCGCCACGCCGACCCGGCCGGCCGGCGCCTGGCGAGGCGTCCCGCTCGACCGCCCCCGCCGCGCCAACCAGATCAGCACCACCGCGCCCAGGACCGTGGTCATCACGCCGGTCGGCACCCGGACGGCCGCCGCCGAGCCCATGACCGCCCGCAGCAGCACGTCCGCGCCGAGCACGATCACCACGCCGACGAGCCCGGAGAACGGCAGCAGCATCCGGTGCTTGCCCAACCCGGGCACGAACGGCGTCAGCAGCCGGGTGATCACCGGCGCGCTCAGCCCGACGAACCCGATC
The DNA here is from genome assembly GCF_055603705.1 of Actinosynnema sp. NPDC037264. Classification (NCBI taxonomy): domain Bacteria; kingdom Bacillati; phylum Actinomycetota; class Actinomycetes; order Pseudonocardiales; family Pseudonocardiaceae; genus Actinosynnema; species Actinosynnema sp. NPDC037264. The sequence goes on from NZ_JBVJVK010000024.1 coordinate 6,635, forward strand.
GGCCCGGCGACCGTCACCGCCGCCGCCGTCAGCGCCACGGTCAGCAGCACCGCGCCCACGCGCGTCCGCCGCACCTTCAACCCCAGCACGGTCGCGTTGTCGTCACCCAGGGCCAGGATGTCGAGCGACCGGCCCATCACCAGCAACGCCGCCACCGCGACCACCACGACCGGCGTCATCTGCGCGGTCGCGTCCAGGTCGCTCACGGTCAGCGAACCGGAGCCCCAGGCGAACAGCCCGGTCGTCTCCTGCTCGTACATCAGCAGGAGCAGGACCGTCGCCGACTGGAGCGTCAACATGACCGCCGAGCCGACGAGCACCAGCCGCGGGCTGGTCGAACCGCCGCCGGACAGCGCGAGCACGACGACCGCCGCCGCGAGCCCGCCGACGAACGCCGCCGCGCCCGCGGGCAGCGTGGGCAGGCTCAGCCCGAACGCCGCGATCGCGACCACGGCCAGGTGCGAGCCCGCGTTCACGGCGAGCGTGTCCGGCGAGGCCAACGGGTTGCGCGCCACCGACTGCATGCCCGCGCCGGCCACGCCGAGCGCGACGCCGAGCAGCAACGCGGCCAGCAGGCGCGGCACGCGCGAACCCTCCAGCACGGCGAGGGTCTGCGCGTCCCCGTTGCCCACCAGGGCGTTGAGCACGTCGAGCACACCGGTCGACGCGGTGCCCTGGGTGAGGTGGACGGCGGAGAGCACGGCGATGAGCGCCACGATCCCCGCCGTCACGACGGCGGTGCGCATCATCAGGCGGTGGCAGCCTTCACGAACTGCTCGGCGACGTGGATGACCGACTTCGGCCCGCCGAACGTCCACGTGCCCGGCTCCAGCTTGACGACCTTCTTGCTCACCACGAACGGCAGCCGCTGCCACACCGGGTTCGCGGCGAGGCCGGTGGTGAACACGTCGTCCTCGGAAGCGCTGTAGAACAGCATGGTCTTCGGGTCGGTGAGCGCGGTCAGGCCCTCGACGTCGGTGGCGCCGAGGCCCCACTGCGGGTCGACCTCGCCGGTCCACGCGTTCTTCAGGCCGACCGCCTCGGCGGCGTCGGAGACCAGCGAGCCCTTGCCGAACGGGCGGATGTTGACCGTGCTGCCCTCGAGCCAGCCGTCGGCCATGAGGAACGGCGTGCCGGTCGCGCCCTTGGCCTCGACGGCCTTCTTGCCGTCGGCCAGCGCGGTGTCCAGTTCGGACAGCAGCTTGTCGCCCTCGGCGGACTTGCCGACCGCCTGCGCGATCAGCTTGGTGTCCTCGCGCAGCCGGTCCAGGTTGCGGGCGGCGTCGCTGGCCTGGGTGACGACCACGGGGACGTACTTCTCCAGCTGGTTGGCCAGCGTCTCGTCCCGGCCCTTGGCCATGATCACCAGGTCGGGGTCGAGCGCGACGATCGAGTCGACGCTGGGCTCGTTGCGCTTGCCGACGTCCTTAACGTCGGCGGCGAGCGGCACCGTCGCGTCCCACGTCTTGTAACCGGCCGCGTCCGCGACACCCACCGGCATGACACCCAGTGAGGCGATGGTTTCGGTCTCGGCCCACTCCAGCGTGACGACCTTCTTGGCCGGGGCGTCGAGCTTGACCTCCTTGCCGCGGGCGTCGGTCACGGTGACCGGCCCGCCGGCGGACTCGGTCGGCGTGGACGTGGGCGTCTCGGTCGTGCCGCAGGCGGACAGCAGCACAGCTGCCGTCACGAGGGCAGGGGCGAGCAAGCGCATGGCTGGGACCTCTCAGGGTGAAGGGAAGGGGGTCAGACCGGTCGCGGGGTGTGCCTGCCGAGGGGGCGGCAGTGGATCGCGCCGGTCACCGGGTCGTCGGCGACGTGCACCGTGACGCCGTAGGCGTGGGTCAGGTGCGCGCCCGTGAGGACGTCGCGGACCCCGCCGGCCGCGACGACCTTGCCCTCGCTCAGCAGCACGACCTCGTCGGCGATGATCGCCGCGTGGTCGAGGTCGTGCAGCACCACGCCGACCGCCACGTCGTGGTCGTTCGCCAGGTCGCGCACGACGTCGAGCACCTCGACCTGGTAGCGCAGGTCGAGGTGGTTGGTCGGCTCGTCGAGCAGGAGCACGGAGGTCTGCTGCGCCAGGCACGACGCCAGCCACACGCGCTGCAGCTCGCCGCCGGACAGCTCGTCCACGCCGCGGTCGGCCATCGCGGTCACGCCGGTCAGGTCCATGGCGCGCTCGATGGCGGCGCTGCCCTCCAGGTCCACCCCTCGCCACCCGGTCCGGTACGGGTATCGGCCGTAGGAGACGACGTCGCGCACCGACACGCCCGAGGGCGTCGGCCGCTGCTGGGTGAGCAGGGTGACGTTGCGGGCGAACTCCTTGCCGGACAGGGGGGCGTGGCCCCACACCGACCGCTCGCCCATCCGGACGTTCCCCTCGCGCGGCCGGTGCAGCCGCGCCAGCGAGCGCAGGACGGTCGACTTGCCGGACCCGTTCGGCCCGACGAGCGCCGTCACGGCGCCGGCGCGGAGTCCGAGCGAGACACCGTGCACCACCGCGCGGTCGTGGTGCGCCAGGACCAGTTCCTCACCGGCGAGCAGCGCGTCTCCCTTAGACATGAGGGGAGCCTAACCTAATGTGCAGGATCACCCATCTGGCCGTGATCTACTGCACTTCCCGGCCTATTCGGTAACGCAGCGCGATCAAGATCAGGCGTTGAAGTGGCGCCGCGTGTCCGCCACCAGCGAGTCGAACACCAGCGCGTTCAGCCGGCCGCCCACCTTGAGCCCCGGCTCGTAGGCGAACGTCCAGGTGAGCCTCGCCCCCTCGGCCGACCGCTCCACCAGGTAGTCCTCGCCGAACCGCCGGAACACCGGCAGGTTGGCCCGGTCGACCAGGAACGACTGCCGGCGGCCCTCCTCCCAGCGGATGAACACCTCGCGCAGCCGCAGCACGCCGAGCACGGCCGTCGTGCGCGTCGTGCCGACCCCGAACGGGCGAGGGGAGGTGTACTCCACCGAGGACAGCAGCCGGCACCACCACAGCGGGTTCGAGGCGGCCAGGCCGCGCCACACACGTTCGGGTGACACCGCCAGGTCCAGCACGTAGCTGCGGCGCTGCGGTGCCGAGTCGAAGAAGTCCACGTCGAACGGCTCCAAGCGGGGCACGTCGTCCAGTGTGCGGCCTGCGTGCCGGTTTCACCGCTCGTCGACGTGATCCCACTGCGGGGATCCGGCCACCCGATCGGCGGTGACCGGGCGCGACCACTCGGAGCGGCGCCGGGTTGAGCCGGTCGGGCGGACCCCGTGCCCGAACGTGTGGATCACCACCGCGGGGTCTTGGCGGTCACGGGAGGGCACTGGTTGCCTACACCCGGTAGGCCCCGACGAGAGGTGCGAGCCGATGGCGCAGCCGTTCCAGCTGCCGGATTTCTACCTGCCCTACCCGGCACGGCTCAATCCGAACCTGGAGCGCGCGCGGGCGCACACGAAGTCGTGGGCGCACGAGATGGACATGATCGACGTGCCGCAGCACGGCACGGTCGTCTGGACCGACGAGGACCTCGACTCCCACGACTACGCCCTGCTCTGCGCCTACACCCACCCGGACGCCTCGCCGGAGGACCTCGACCTCGTCACCGACTGGTACGTGTGGGTCTTCTACTTCGACGACCACTTCGTCGAGCTCTACAAGCGCAACCCGGACGTGGCGGGCGCGAAGGCCTACCTCGACCGGCTGCCGCTGTTCATGCCGGTCGAGGGCGCGATCACCGAGGCGCCGACGAACCCGGTCGAGAAGGGCCTCGCCGACCTGTGGGCGCGCACCGTCGGCAGCCACTCGCCGGACTGGCGCCGCCGGTTCGCGGCCAACACCGAGCACCTGCTCGACGAGTCCATGTGGGAGCTGCTGAACATCTCCGAGGGCAGGCTCGCCAACCCGATCGAGTACGTCGAGATGCGCCGCAAGGTGGGCGGCGCGCCGTGGTCGGCGAACCTGGTCGAGCACGTCACCGGCCTGGAGGTGCCCGCCCGGATCGCCCTGACCCGCCCGATCGGCGTCCTGCGCGACACGTTCGCCGACGCCGTGCACCTGCGCAACGACCTGTTCTCCTACGAGCGGGAGGTGCTGGACGAGGGCGAGCTGAGCAACGGTGTCCTGGTGCTGGAGAAGTTCCTGGACATCCCGACCCAGGAGGCCGCCGAGGCGGTCAACGACCTGCTCACCTCCCGCCTGCACCAGTTCGAGCACACCGCCGTCACCGAGGTGCCGCGCCTGCTCGACGAGCACGCCGTCGACCCGGCCGGCCGCCTCGCCGTGCTGGCGTACGTGAAGGGCCTGCAGGACTGGCAGGCGGGCGGGCACGAGTGGCACGCCCGCTCCAGCCGCTACATGAACGAGGGCGCGGTCACCGCGAACCCGGTCCTCGGCGGCCCGACCGGGTTGGGCACGAGCGCCCTCCGCTCGCTCGTCGCCACCGCGCCGCAACGCCTGCGCGCCTTCAGCCACGTGCCGTTCGAAGAGGTGCCGCCGATGCCCGAGCCGGCGCTGGACATGCCGTTCGCGGTGGCGGTGAGCCCGCACTGGCACGACGCGCGGGAGAAGAGCGTCGCGTGGGCGGGGGAGATGGGCTTCTTCGACGACGTGCCGCGCGTGTGGACCGAGGGCAGGCTGCGCGACATGGACCTCGCGCTGTGCTCGGCGGGCATCGACCCGGACGCCACCCGGGAGGAGCTGGAGATCTCCGCGCTGTGGCTGACCTGGGGCACCTACGGCGACGACTACTACCCGGTCGCGTTCGGCCGCACGCCCGACCTGGCCACCGCGAAGGCCACCACCGACCGGCTCAAGCAGATGATGCCGCTGGAGGGCGCGTCGCCGTCCCCCGTGACCCCGCTGGAACGCGGCCTCGCCGACGTCTGGCAGCGCACCACCGCCCCGATGCCGCACGACAACCGGCGGCGGCTGCGCCACGAGGTGGAGCTGATGCTGGACAGCTGGCTGTGGGAGCTGGAGAACCAGCACGAGCACCGCGTGCCCGACCCGGTCGACTACGTCGAGATGCGCCGGCACACGTTCGGCTCGGAGCTGACCACGAGCATGGCCAGGCTCGGCCACGGCGGGCTGGTGCCCGACGAGGTCTACCGGACCCGCACCCTCCGCAACATCGAGAACTCGGCGATGGACTACGCCGCCATCGTCAACGACCTCTTCTCCTACCGCAAGGAGATCCAGTTCGAGGGCGAGCTGCACAACCTGGTGCTCGTCGTGCGCAATTTCCTCGACGTGGACCCGGACCGGGCGCGGGGAATCGCGACCGATCTGGCGAACGCGCGGTTGGCGCAGTTCCGGCACTCGGTGCGGGTCGAGCTGCCCGCGTTGTTCGAGGAATTGCGCCTCGAACCCGAAGTGCGCGAGGCGGTGAACCGGTACGTGGACGAGCTGAAGGACTGGATGTCCGGCATCCTCCACTGGCACCGGGAGGTCGTCCGCTACCACGACGCCGACCTGGCCAAGCGCTTCGGCGGCCGGGAAGTCGCGTTCCCGCCGCAGGCCCTGCGCGGTCCGACGGGCCTCGGCACGGCGTCCACCCGCATTCTGGTGAACAAAGGGTGACGTAAAGCTGAATACCGGTCGTCGTAATGGGGAACAGAAGTCCGGGGTGATTTACGAGACCTTTCACTCCTGAATTCCCCGGATTCGGTGGCAGTATTGGCGCCGTGGGCGAGGGCGGAGTGCGCTACCGGTTGTTGGGCCCGGTGGCGGCGCACCTCGACGGCGAACCGGTGCGGCTCGGCGGGCCCAAGCAGCGCGCGGTGCTCGCCGCCCTGCTGCTCAACGCCAACCGCGTGGTCTCCGAGGAGCGGCTGATCGGGCTCGTCTGGGACGGCGAACCGCCCACCAGCGCGCGCGGCCAGCTCCAGGTGCGGATCTGGGAGCTGCGCAAGCTCCTCGGCCGGTCCGCGATCGTGCGCCGCTCGCCCGGCTACCTGATCGAGGTGGCGCCGGGGCAGCTGGACGTCCAGGTGTTCTGCGACGCCGTCACGGCGGCCCGCGTCGACCTGGCCGAGGGGCGGGTGGACGCGGGGGTCGCCCGGCTGCGGGACGCGCTGGCGCTGTGGGAGGGCCCCGTGCTCGGCGGGGTGACCGAGGCGTTGCAGGACCGGGAGGGCCGCTCGCTCGACGAACGGCGGCTGGCCGCCGTGGAGGACCTGTTCGACGCCGAGCTGCGCGCCGGTCGGCACGCGGCCGTGATCGGCGAGCTGCGCCGGGCGGGCGACGAGCACCCGTTCCGGGAACGGCTCCAAGCCGCGTTGATGCTCGCCCTGCACCGGTCGGGCCGCACGTCCGAGGCGCTGGCGGCGTACGCGGAGACCCGGCGGCGGTTCACCGCCGAGTTGGGCATCGAACCGGGGCGCGCACTGCAGGAGCTGCACGTCCAGGTGTTGCAGGGCGAGGGGTCGGCGCCCGCGCCGGTGGCGCGTCCCGCCCAGCTGCCGCACGACGTGCGCGGGTTCGCCGGGCGGCACGCGGAGCTGGCGCGGTTGGACGACGCCGGGATCTGGGTGATCACCGGCGCGGCGGGGGTCGGGAAGACGGCGTTGGCGGTGCGCTGGGCGCGGCGGGCCCGGGACCGGTTCCCGGACGGGCAGCTGTACGTGGACCTGCGGGGGTTCGACGCCGACCACGAGCCCGTGCCGCCCGCCGCGGCCCTGGCGCAGCTGCTGCGCGCGTTGGGGCGGCAGCGGCTGCCGTCCGGGGTGGACGAGCTGGCCGCGCTGTACCGGACCGCGCTGGCGGACCGGGACGTGCTGGTGCTGCTGGACAACGCGCGCGACGGGGACCAGGTCGCGCCGCTGCTGCCGCCGTCCGGGATGGTGCTGGTGACCAGTCGGCACCGGCTGGGCGACCTGGTCGCGCGGACCGGCGCGCGGTCGCTGCCGCTGTCCGTGCTGCCCGCCGCGGACTCCCGCGCCCTGCTGACCGGGGTCCTGGGCGTCGAGTCCTCCGACTCGCTCGACGAGCTGGCGCGCCTGTGCGGCCACCTGCCGCTCGCGTTGCGCATCGCCGCGGCGAACCTCGGGCCGCAGGTCCGGGTCGACGACCTGGTGGCCGAGCTGCGGGCCGACCCGTTGACCGGGCTGACCGTGGACGGCGCCGACGAGAGCCTGCTGACCCGGGCGTTCGGCGTGTCGTACGCGGCGTTGACGCCCGGCTCCCAGCGGCTGTTCCGGCTGCTCGGCCTCGTGCCGGGCGCCGACTTCACGCCACGCGAGGCCGCGGCGTTGCTGGACGTGCCGCCGGCCGAGGCCGCTCGGCTGCTGCACGGGTTGGCCGCCGCGCACCTGGTGGAGCGGCACGGGCCGGGCCGGTTCCGGTTCCACGACCTGGTGCGCGACTACGCGCGCACGTTGGGCGGGGAGGAGGGGGCGTGGGACCGGCTGGTGGGGTTCTGCGTGGCGGCGGTGGACGCGGTGGACCGGCACTTCAGCCGCCACCCGCTGCGGCTGCCGCGTGAGGCCGACCCGGAGTTCGAGGTGGACTTCGCGTCGTCCGCCGAGGCCGTGGCGTGGTTGGAGGCGGAGCACGACAACCTGACGGCCGTGCTGCGGCACGCCGCCGTGCGCGGTCCGCACCCGACGGCGTGGTACCTGGCGGACGCGATCCGGTCGGTGTTCCTGCACCGGGGGCTGCGGGCGGAGTGGCTGGACGTCGCGTTCCCGGTGCTGGCGGCGGCCCGCGGCGTGCCGCGCGTGGAGGCGTTGATGCGGCAGGGGATCGGCGCGGCGTGCGTGCACCTCGGGCGGCGCGACGAGGCGATCCGGCACCTGGAGGCGGCGTTGCTGGCGCACCGCGAGGCCGACTGGCCGGAGGGCGAGGCGGCGACCGCGAACAGCCTGGGCATCGCGCTGCTGGCGGCGGGCCGGTTCACCGAGGCGAGTGATCTGTTCACCCGGTCGTTGGACGCCGGGACGCGGACCGACCGGATGATGGCGTTGAACAACCTGGGTTTCGCCGAACGCCAGTCCGGTCGGCTGGACCGGGCGCTGGCGCACCTGGACCGCGCGCTGGCCATCAGCGTCGAGGACGGCTCGCAGTGGGGTGAGGCCGTGGCGCGGGTGAACCTGGGGTACGTGCTGCGGTCGTGCGGCGACCTGTCGGGGGCGCGTGAGCACCTGATGGCGGCGTGCGCGCTGCACCGTCACCTGGGCAATCGCTACGGCGAGGCGTCGGCGTTGACCGGGCTGAGCCTGATCGCCACCGACTTCGGCGACCTCGACCACGCCCTGTCCCACGCCACCGAGGCGCTGGCCGTCGCCCGCCGTGAGGACAACCGCGAGACCGAGGTCGGTGCCCTCATCGCCCTGGGCAACGCCGAATCGGCCGCCGGCCGCCACCGTGACGCGGAGGTCCACCACCGCCAGGCCGTGATGCTGGCCCGTCGCTGGTGCTCGCCGTGGCAGCTGGCCGAGGCCCTGACCGCCTTGAGCGCCACGGTGTCCGCCCACGACCGGGCGGCTGCGCTGCCGCGGTGCCGGGAGGGCTGACCCCGCCGGCAGCGTCACCTCACAGGACAGAGCAGAGCTAGTGCTCGCCGTGCAGGCCGCGGGCGATGCGGATCAGCTCGGACCGGCGGTGGCGGCCGAGCTTGCCGCGGATGTTCTCCAGGTGGCGGTTGACGGTGCGCAGGGCGACGGCGAGCTCTTCGGCGATCTCGCGGTTGTCGTAGCCCTTCGCCAGGCACCGCAGCACGTCCTGCTCCCGGTTGGTGAGGTGCGGGGTCCCGCGGTGCAGCTCGCCGACCAGGTGGGCGGCGAGTTCGGCGGGGATCACGGGTGCGCCGAGCACGGCCGCGACCGCGTCACCGAGTTCGGCGGCGGTGGCGGCCTTGGTGATCCAGCCGTGCGCGCCGGCCCGGATCGCGGGCAGCACGTCGTGCGGATCCGCTTGGGACAGCACGAGGATCCGCACGTCGGGCCACTGCCGGCGCAGGTGCCGGATCACGTCGAGGCCGTGCCCGGCGGGGCGCCCGACCCGGCTGTCGAGCCGCAGGTCCACCAGGGCCACGTCCGGCCGCAGCCGGTCGGCCAGCAGGCACGCCGTCGCCGCGTCGGCGGCCTCGCCCACGACCTCGGCCCGGCCGTCGCGATCGAGGCCGGCGCGGACGCCGTCCCGGGTGACGGGGTGGTCGTCCACGACGAGGACCCGCACCGGCGCCACGGTCACACCTCCCTGGTCAGGGCCGGACGGGTCGGCACGCGCAGCTCCACTTCGGTGCCGTGACCGGGGCTGCTGCGGATCCGGACCTGCCCGGCCAGCCGCTCGACCCTGGCCCCGACGGACACCCGCAGGCCCAGCCCGCCGGTGTCGAGGTCGGGCGCGAAGCCCACCCCGTTGTCGCGGACGGTCACCGTGACGTGCCGGCGCTCGTGCAGCACGGTCAGCCAGACGCGGTGCGCCCTGGCGTGCTTGTCGACGTTGGTGAGCAGTTCCCGGACCGCCGCCACGATCTCCTCCACCACGTCCGGCGGCAACCGGACGGGACCGCTGGCGACCAGGCGCACCGGCAGTTCCCCGTGCCGCCCGGCGAGTTCGGCCAACCGGTCGCGCAACGACGCCGTGGCGTTCGGTCCGGGCGGGGCCGGGCCCGGGTCCGAGCGCGCGAGGCCGCGCAGCGCCGCTTCCTGCCGGGCGATCCCCTCCGCCACGGCGGCGAGCGCCGGCCCGGCGCCCAGGTCGCCGATCCGGGCCCGCAGCCGGCCGAGGTCCTGGAGCACATCGTCGTGGATCCGGGCGGCGAGCCGCTCCCGTTCGGTGGTCCGCGCGGCCTGCTCGCCGCTGCGGACCGCCTGCCGGTGCAGCAGGTCGACCTGCCCGGCCACCGCGCCGACCACGCCGCCGAGCAGCACGTAGGACAGGCCCCAGCCGGTCATGGTCAACACCTGGAGGAACGACAGCCCCGCCGGCGTGACGCCATTGGCGGCGTAGGCGACCGGCAGGGTCAGGCCGAGCACCGCGCCCGCGGCGATCCCGCCCCGGAGCCGGTGGACGACCGCGCACGCCGCGACCGCCGCGGCCGGGTAGGCGCCGGTGAACGTCGGGTGGTTGGTCAGCAGCGCGTGCGGCGGGTGCACGTAGCCGGACGCCACGACCAGCGCCATCGCCACCCCCAGGTCGACGGCCAGCACCCGCCCGATCCGCCGGACGGCGGCGACCGTGAGCCAGAGCGTCCAGCAGCCCGCGGCGAGCAGGGCGAGACCGGCCTCGACCGGCCGCTGGATCTGCCCGCTGAGCAACGCCACCACCAACATCCACCCGAACGCCAGCCAGCGCAACGTCAGCACCAGCAGCATCGGCGCGGGGTGCCCGGCGGCGTCGGCGGTCATCTAGCCGGCCCGCACGATCACCCGCGCGGACGGCCAGGTGCACGTGGACCGGCGCAGGAACTGCTTGCGGCAGGCCGCGACCTCGACCACGTACGCGCCGCCCGGCGGCGGTGCGGGCACCGTGTACTCGTACCCGGCGGCTTCGCGCTGGACGGCGGCGCCGGGCGTCGAGCCGTCCGGCCACCAGGCGACGTTGAACGCGTCGGCCGCGCCGTAGCTCCAGCCGACCCGGATCCCGTCCGGCCCGGCGTCGACGGTGGTGATGCAGGGCCGGTCGAGCGGCGGGCACGGGCTGCCCAGGTCGCGGACGGTGGAGTGGCGCTCGCCCGGGCGCACCTGCGGCGTGCCGCCGCTGCGCAGCACGATCGCGCCGCCGTCGAAGTTCTGGTAGGCCAGGGTGTCTTCGGTGCCGCCGTCGCGCGGGTGGCCGAGCCGTCCGGCGGGTCCGCCGTCGGCCGCCCAGACGGCGAAGACGGCGGCCAGGATCACCGCCGGCTTCGCGTCCGGTCGCTCGTACACGACGTAGTCCTGGCCGAACCCGCCCCGCTGGTCCCGCACGACCCACGGCGTGTAGCGCAGGCCGGCGGCGTCGACGAGGGTGTCGCCGGCCGGGCAGCCCACCGGGTCGCGCTCCCACCACTCGAGCACCGACGCGTCCACCGCGAAGCGGGGGCAGGCGAGCCCGATCGAGCGCTCGTAGCCGATGGCGACCGCCATCATCACGGCCGCCGCGCCCACCGCGAGCAACGCCACCAGGGCCCGGCTCACCCGCCACGGCAGGGACGTCCGCTCGGCCCGGCCCCCGGCCGCGGGATCGGGGAGCAGCCGCACGAGCAGCCGGGCGTGCCGTCCCTGCCGGCGCAGCCACCACGTCGCCGTCGGCGCCCACCCGGCCACCGCGGCGCTGGTCGCGACCACGCCGTCGGCCTCCGCCATCACGTGGACGAGGCCGACCGTGCACACCACGGCCAGCGTGGTCGTGCCGAGGTCCCGGGCCAGCCGCCACCAGCGCGGCGCGGCCAGCCACTGCCACGCCCAGCCGACGCCGATGTCCCACACGTCCGGGTCGACCGACCGGCGACCCAGACGGGCGTCCCGCAGCACCGCCCGGCGCAGCGCGAAACCGAGCTGCCACCACGCGAGTTGCGCGCCGAGGATCTCCGCGAGCACCCGGTGCCCACCGCCCGACGCGCCGATCGCCCCCACGCCGCCAAGTCTGGCGGTGCCGGCCACCCGGCCGCACTCGCCCGGTCGGCCGCACGGCGCAGCCGAAGTGGGCAACTCCACCCACCGGGCCGTGGGCGATCACGGGCGCTTACCGGCGGGCCGGGAGAACGCCACCATCTGAACGCGGAACCACATCGGACGAATCGAGGGGAAATGCTCAACGTCAGACGGGTCATGGTCCTGGTCGCGGCCGCGCTGCTCGGCGCGGGCCTGTTCGCCGCGCCGTCGGCGGCAGCCGCGCCGACCAACCCCTACCTGCTCATCAACGGCTACAGCAACCTCTGCCTGGACGTCGCCTACGGCAGCCTCGACGACGGCGCGCGCGTGCAGCAATGGGACTGCTACGGCGGCCCGCCGGAGCGGTGGCACCTGGAGGTCGTCGAATCCCTGCCGGGCATGACCTACTACCGGCTGCGCAACGACAACAGCGGGCGGTGCCTCGACGTGCCGGACAACACCCCCGGCACGGGGGTCCACCAATGGGGTTGCTGGGGCGGCTGGATGCAGCAGTGGCAGGTGACCCACGTCGCGCCGAACTCGCTCCAGCTGCGCAACCGCCAGAGCGGGCTCTGCCTGGACAACCGGGACTGGAGCCTGCCGCCGGGCACGACCATCCAGCAGTGGCACTGCAACGGCGCCGCCGTCCAGCTGTGGCGGCTGGCTTGATCCGCTCGGCGTCGTCCGGCGGCCGCGGTGGCGGGCCTGTTCGTGGCCCGTCCCGCGGCCGCCGCGGACGTGCGCGCCGACGTCCTCGACACCGGCCCGCACCCCCACAGCATCGCGTGAGCTCCGCACCCACCGGCCCACGCTCGCGCGATGGGCTGGAAGCCGAACGGAAGTGAGGTGGAAGTGGAGGTGCTTAGCGTCCGCGACGGCCTGCTCAGTCGACTGGGGGAGCGGTATGTCGTCGCGTGTGCGCAAAGCCGGGCTGCTCGGAGCGCTGTGGGCGTTCGGCCCGGCCAAGGTGGTCGCCGTCGTCCTGGTGCTGGCGGTCACCGCGACCAGCGGCGGGGACGCGGTCGACGGGTGGGGGCGGTCGGAGACCTACGCGGCGGACAAGTCGTCGACGCCGGGACCGGGGCAGCGGTGGGGTGAGGCCCGGTCCGACCCGGACCACCTCGCGGGCGCACCCGGCAACGACACCGTCCCCGACACGCTGAGATCCCGCTACCCGAAGGTCCAGTGGGACGTCCAACCGCACAACACCGCGTCGGTGGAGGCGCCGCCCGCCACCGAGACCAAGGGCTTCGAAGAGGGCAAGAGCCAGGAGAAGCCCGAGGCGCGCACCAAGCACGAGAAGGTCTACACGAACCCGGACGGCACCGAGACCACCGAGTTCTCGGCCGGCGCGCTCAACTACCGCGACGGCGACGAGTGGAAGCCCATCCGGACCGAGCTGGTCGAGACGGACCAGGGCTGGCACAACGCCGCCGACGAGGTGGACGTCCGCCTGGCCCGTCGAGCCGACGCCGAGCGCCTCACCACCCTCACCGTCGATGCCGACCACGAGGTCTCCTACGGCCTGGCCGGGTCCAACAAGGTCGACGGCGCCGCGAACGGCAGCACGGCCACCTACACCGAGGTCCAGCCCGGCGTGGACCTGGAGCTGGAGTCGCAGCCGGGCGGCGTGAAGGAGACCCTGGTCCTCACCCGCCCCGGCGCCACCACCTTCACGTTCCCGCTCACCCTCAAGAACCTCACCGCGCACGTCGAGCACAACCAGGTCCTGCTCAAGGACGAGGGCAACACGACCCGCGCCGTGATCCCGCCCGGTGACATGGTCGACGCCAACGGCGCCCGGTCCACCGCCGTCACCTACACCCTGACCAGCCACGACGGCCGCCAAGCCCTCCAGCTCGCCCTGGACGCGCAGTGGCTGGGCCAGGCGGCCTACCCGGTGGCCGTCGACCCGACCGTCCAGCTCCCCGTCACCGGCGAGGCCGCCGACAGCAGCCTCTACGTCAACGGCACCTCGTCGTCCCCCGGCGGCAACACCCTGCTGGTCGGCCCGAACGCCGCCTCCTACCTCCGCTTCGGCGGCCTGGTCGACAAGCTCCGCCACCACACGATCTTCGGCGCCCAGCTCTGGCTGGTGAACTACGACGCCGACTCGTGCAAGCCCCGCACCGTCACCGTCCACCCGGTCACCCAGAGCTGGGCCTCCAGCGACGACGTCGACTTCCCCGGTCCGAGCACCGGCGGCCGGCTCGCCGAGCGCTCCTTCGCCCACGGCCACATCGCGTTCGGCCAGTCGTCCTCCAACTGCCCCACGGCGGGCGAGCTGATCAACCTCGGCGGCGGCGGACGAGACCTGGTGCAGAAGTGGGTCGACGGCGCGCAGGCCAACCACGGCCTCTCCCTGCGCGCGAGCGGCGACGGCTCCGGCAAGAAGTTCACCGGCCCCGCCACCGCCAACCCGCCACGCCTCTACGTCACCCACAGCCCGTACAACGCGACGTACGCGCTGGCCGACCCGGTGCCGAAGCCGCCCGTCCTGCAGAACCAGGACGGCAAGGTCAAGATCGCGGTCACGAACAAGAGCGCCTCGGCCTGGGCGCCCGGCGACTACTACCTGGCCTACCGCGCGTACAACGCCAAGACCGGCGCGTCGGTCGTCCAGCAGCGCTCGGCCAACCTCACCGCCACGGTCGCCCGCAACCAGCGCGTCACCCTCGACGCCACCGTCAAGGCCCTCCCGCCGGGCAAGTACTTCCTCGACTTCACCATGGTCAAGACCGGCGGCCCGGTGTTCACCGACCACCAGGTCCCGCCCGGCCGGATCGTCCTCGAGGTCTTCGACATCCCGCCGGTGGTGCAGGAGCTGCACCCGCCGAACGGCTACCAGGCGCCCACCCTCACCCCGCAGCTGTGGGCACGGGCGCTGGACGTCGACGCGCCGCCGAGCGTCACCATGCAGTTCAAGTTCGAGGTCTGCGAGCGCGACGCCGCCGGCAAGCCGGTCAATTGCGTGAACTCCGGGTACCAGGCCAAGACCGCCTGGACCGTCCCCACCGGCACGCTCGAGTGGAGCAAGGCCTACGACTGGCGCGCGTACGTCAAGGACGCCACCAACGAGATCATCTCGCCGTACTCCACGATCCTCACCAGCGTCCCGCAGCCGGAGATCACCTCGCGCCTCGCGGGCGGCCCGTACGGCACCAAGGACCAGGAGTTCGACCCGCAGACGGGCAACTACTCCACCGCCGCCGTCGACGCCTCGGTCACCACGGTCGGCCCGGAGCTGCGCGTGGTCCGCACCTACAACAGCCTCGACCCCCGCCGGGACGGCATCTTCGGCGCCGGCTGGTCCACCCGCTACGACATGAAGCTCGTCCCGGACGACGACGGCTCCGGCAACGTCGTGATCACCTACCCCGACGGTCAGCAGGTCCGGTTCGGCCGCAACGCCGACGGCACGTTCGCCGCGCCGTTCGGCCGCCAGGCCAGGCTCACCGTCGACACGACCGCGTGGCGGCTGCTCGACCTCTCCGGCACCACCTACCAGTTCTCCCTCAACGGCAGGCTCACCCGGATCACCGACAGCGCCAACCGCGCGGTCGTGCTGACCTACGACACCACCACGGGCAAGCTGCAGAAGGCCCAGGTGTCCAACAGCCAGACCAACACCGCCGGCCGCCACCTCGCGTTCACCTGGACCGGCAACCGCGTCACCGCCGTCAAGGCCGACCAGACGACGTGGAGCTACACCTACACCGGCGACCTGCTCACCAAGGTGTGCGCGGGCACCGCCTGCACCACCTACGAGCACACCACCGGCTCCCACTACCGCACCGCGGTCCTCGACTCGCGCCCCGAGTCGTACTGGCGGCTCGGTGAACCCGAGGGCACGGCCGCCGCCGGCGAGGTGGCCGTCAACCTCGGCAAGGACGTGGGCACGTACAAGAACGTCACCCTCAACACCCCGGGCATCAACGCCACCGACACCGCCGCCTCCTTCAACGGCACCACTTCCGCCGTCGACCTCCCCAAGGGCACCCTGAAGAAGAGCCGTGACGGCGCGGTCGAGCTGTGGTTCAAGTCCTCGGTCACGGGCTCGGGCGGTCCGCTGCTCGGCTACCAGGACAAGGCGCTCGGCAGCACGTCCACCACCGGCGTCCCGATCCTGTACGTCGGCACGGACGGCAAGCTGCGCGGCCAGTTCGGCGTCGGCGCGATCAGCCCGATCACCAGCGGCGTCCTGGTCAACGACGGCAAGTGGCACCACGTCGTGCTCAGCTCCATGGGCGCCACGCAGACGTTGTTCCTCGACGGGGCGAAGGTCGGCGAGCTCACCGGCAAGCAGATCGACCACGAGAAGCTGACGTTCAACCAGATCGGCGCGGCCCACGCGACCGGCACGTGGCCCGCCTGGGGCACGACGCCGCAGCGCCACTTCGCGGGCGTGATCGACGAGGTGGCGGTGTACTCCGGTCCGGTCGGCCCGCAGACCACCACCGCGCACCGCAACGCCAACAACCAGGCCGACCTGCTGTCGAAGATCACCCTGCCCAGCGGCAAGGTCGCCTCCGCGATCACCTACGACACCACCCGCGACCGGGTGAAGGAGCACACCGACGACAACGGCGGCACGTGGCGCGTCGGCCCGCCCGCGGTCTACGGCGGTGACGACGACCTGCGCCGCACGGTCGAGGTGCTGGACCCGGCGAACCGGCCGAGCCTGTACGAGTACGACGCCCTGGGCGGCTGGCTGCTGCGCCTGGGCCGCCCGCTGGGCCTGGAGGCACGTCCCGAGGACCGACCTGGCGAGCCGACCACCACACCCACGCCGCCCGCGGAGACGTGCAGCAAGCCCGACCCCAACGACCCGTCGTTCTGCACCACGATCCCGGACAGCTCCGGCGGCCCGGTGTTCGTCCGCTACGGCGCGGAGGGCATGAGCATCCGCTCGTACTCCTACGACGACAGCGGCCGGATCACCGTCGTCACCGACGAGAACGGCGACACGGTCACCCTCGGCTACGACGCGCGCGGCAACATCACCTCGACGAAGACCTGCCGCACCGCCACCGAATGCCACACCACCTACGAGACCTACCCGACGACCGTCACCGACGAGTACGACCCGCGCAACTTCCTGCCGCTGGAGTCTCGCGACGGCCGCTCGGCGAGCGCGACCGACACCACCTACCGCACCACGTTCAGCTACCACCCGACCGGCCAGGTCCTCCAGGAGACCGCGCCGGACGGCAGCTTCGTCAAGCACACCTACACCAACGGCGCGGAGGCCGCCGTCAACGGCGGTTCACCGCCCGCGGCGCTGCTCGCGTCCACAACGGACGCACGCGGCAAGACGACCCGGTACGCCTACTACAACAACGGCGACCTGGCCCGCGTGACCGAGCCGAACGGCCTCGTCACCGAGTACACCTACGACGACCTGGGCCGCCGCGCCACGGTCAGGACGATCTCCGACAGCTTCCCCGCCGGTGTCGTCACCACGTTCACCTACGACGCCACGTCGAGGCTCCGGACCACCACCGGCCCGATCACCACGGACGCCGTCACCGGCGAGAAGCACCAGCTCCGGACCACGAACACGTTCGACGCCGACGGCAACACCACCCGGGTCGAGCAGGCCGACACCCAGGGCAACGACCCGGCCCGCGTCACCACCTACGACTACGACCAGCACAACCGCCTCTCCCGCGAGACCGACGCCGAGGGCGGCGAGACGTCCTACGAGCACGACGCGTTCGGCCACCGGACCTCCGAGACCGACCCGAACGGCAACCGGTTCGACTTCGCCTACACCAGCCGCGGCGACCTCGCCGAGGTGCGGCTGCGCGACTGGCGCAGCGACCCGGCGGGCGTGCCCGCGCCGGCCAACGGGTACCTGCTGGTCACGTCGCTGTCCTACGACTTCGCGGGCCGGCTCGCCAGTCGGACCGACGCGATGGGTCGCCGCACGGAGTTCCAGTACTGGGGTGACGGCCTGCTGCGCCGCAAGGTGCTCAAGGACTTCCACAACCCCGACGGCAGCAAGCGCGACTTCGTGCTGGAGGACAACACCTACGACGGCGCGGGCAACCTGACCCGCAAGGTCACCGCCAACGGCAGGTCCGTCACCGAGCACACCCACGACCGGCTCGGCCGGGTGGCGACGGTCGTGGTCGACCCGACCGGCCTGCGCCGCACCACCACCTACTCCTACGACGGCGGCGACAACGTCACCCGCACGGTCACCGGCGGCAAGGCGTCCAACGTGCCGTGGGAGGTGTCCGCGACCCCGGAGACGGTCACCTACCGGCACGACGACGTGGGCAACGTGGTCGAGCAGACCGTCACCGACGGCACCACCGACCGCGTCACGCGGTTCGGCTACGACCAGCGCGGCCACCAGACCTCGGTCACCGACCCGCGCCTGAACACCACCACCTACGGCTTCGACGAGCTGGGCCGCCAGGTCACGGCCACGGGCGCGGCGGTGGCGGTGGAGCGCGACGGCGGCGCGCCGACGACCGCGAACCCGACCGCGAAGACCGGCTACAACACGTTCGACGAGGTGGTGGCCTCGGCGGACGAGCTGGGCGCCGTGTCGACCGTCGAGCACGACCGGCTCGGCCGGGTGGTGACCGCGACCTCGCCCACGCACCAGGGCATCACGCCCGTCGTCAAGGCGTCCTACGACGGCAACGGCAACGTCACCGAGGTCGTCGACGCCCGCGGCCACGCGACGAGGTTCGCCTACGACCAGCTCGACCGCGTCGTCACCCACGACGCGCCGGCGAGCACCGGCCGTGCCGTCTCGCGCTACACCTACACCCGCGCCGGCCAGGTGCTCTCCACCACCGCGCCGGACGGCGCGCGGACCGAGTCCACCTACGACGACCTCGACCGCCCGCTCACCTCGACCCGGTACGAGCGCAAGCCGACCACCGGCACGTTCACCGCGTGGCAGCGCTACGACGACCTCGGCAACGTGACCTCGGCCGTCGCGCCCTCAGGCGCCGCCACCGCGTTCACCTACGACACGCTCGGCCAACTGGTCAAGGAGACCGACCCGGCGGGCGTGCCCACGCACCGCGGCTACGACGCGGCGGGCAACGCCGTGCGCGTCACCGACGGCCTCGGCCGCACCACCCGCCTCGCCTTCGACCTGTTCGGCGACCAGGTGGCCCGGTCGGAGCTCAAGGCCGACGGCACGGTCCTGCGGACCACGAGGTTCGGCCACGACCCGGCGGGCAACACGACCACCGTCACCGACGCCAAGCTCAACACCACCACCTTCGAGTTCGACGCGGGCGACCGGCTGGTCCGGCAGGTCGAGCCGGAAGGCGTCACGCAGGAGTTCGGCTACGACGCCGCGGGCAACCTGACCCGCTACACCGACCCGCGCGGGCACCGCACGATCACCACCTACAACGCGTGGGGCCTGCCGGAGAAGGTGACCGAGCCCGCCACCGCGGCGCACCCGACCGACCGCACGTGGACCTCCGAGTACGACGCGCGGGGCAACGAGGTCAAGCTGACCGCCCCCGGCGGCGTCGTGCGGACCCGGACCTACGATGCGGTCGGCCGGCTCATCGCCGAGACCGGCAGCGGCGCCGAGAAGCCCACCACCGCAAGGGAGATCACGTACGACGTGGTGGGCCGGGCGACCCGCGTGGGCTCCGACACCTACACCTACGACGACCGCGGCAACCTGCTCACCACGTCCGGTCCCGGCGGCACGGCGGAGTTCGGCTACGACGCCGACGGCAACCCGACCACCCGCCGCGACGCGGCCGGCACCGCGACCTACACCTACCTGAAGGGCCGGCTGGACACCGCCTCCGAGGGACTGGCCGGCGTCACCCGGACGTACGGCTACGACGCGGCCGGCGCGGTGAAGACCATCGGCTACGGCGCGGGCCGCACCCGCACCTACGGCTACGACGACCACGGCCGGCAGGAGTCGGACGTGCTCACCGGCTCGACCGGCCAGGTCATCTCGGCCGTCGCCTACCACCGCGACGAGCTCGACCTGGTCTCCCGCAAGACCGAGAACGGCGTCGAGACCACCTACACCTACGACGCGGTCGGCCGGCTGAAGACCGCCACCACGGGCGGCGTCACCACGCCGTACGAGTGGGACGCGGCCGGCAACCGCACCAAGGCGGGCGCCAAGACCTCGACCTACGACGAGCGCAACCGCCTGCTGTCCGACGGCGACTACACCTACGCCTACAGCCCGCGCGGCACGATGACGAGCCGCACCAGCTCCGGGCACACCGAGCCGTTCGCGTTCGACGCCTTCGACCGGATGGTGGGCGCGGCCGGCCAGAGCTTCACCTACGACGCCCTGGACCGGGTCGCCACCCGCAACGGCGCCGCGTTCACCTACGCGGGCCTCGACGACGAGGTGGTGTCCGACGGCACGGCCACGTTCGCCCGCGGCCCGGGTGACGAGCTGCTGGCCACGAAGCAGGGCGACACGCCGCGCGTGCCGGTGGCCAACGGCCACGGCGACGTGATCGGCGCGCTCGCACCGGACGGCCAGGCGCTGTCCGACCGGACCGCCTACGACGCGTTCGGCGAGGTCACCGCCAGGACCGGCGACACCGGGCCGCTGGGCTACCAGGGCGACTGGACCGACCCGGCCACCGGCCAGGTCGACATGGGCGCGCGCTGGTACGACCCGGCCACCGGCGGGTTCGGCTCGCGTGACGACATCCCGTTCCAGGGCGGCGACGGCATCCGCGCCAACCGCTACGCCTACGGCGCGGGCGACCCGGTCGGCCAGGTCGACCCGGACGGCCACTGGTCGTGGCCGTGGGACTGGTTCGACGACGACGATGACGCGCCGTCGCAGTGGGTGGTGCCCTACGAGTGCTACCTCTGCTTCGACCACGAGGACCTCAGTTACGCGATCCGCGAGCAGGCGGACCGGCTCTCGGGCAAGAAGAAGAAAAAGCAGTCCGGCGCGAACGGCACCTACCCGAGCTACGCGCCCGGCCCGGCCTACAAGGGTCGTGGCGGTGGCGGCAGCTGCGGCGCCTGCTACGACGCGAGCGCGGCGGCCCGGGCGGAAGCGGCCCGACGGGCCGAGCACGAGCGCAAGCGGCGCGTCACCGCGCAGGCCAAGGCGGCGGCGCAGTACTCGGCGCGGCACGTGCCCAGGACCGTGTCGGGCGCGGCGCACGCGCCGGTGACGAACATGCCGAAGACCGTGTCCTCCGACCCGAAGCTGCCCGCGGGCAAGGTCGGCGCGAACCGCGACGTGGTGGCCGACGCCAAGCGCGGCACGGACAAGATCTACGACGCGGCCGTGCAGAAGGCCGGCAACCCGGTGAGCAACACGTCCGCGGCGAGCAAGTCCGGCGCCGGTGGCGGTGGCTTCGCGTGGAAGTGGCCGAAGTGGCAGGGCTGGAAGGCCGAGGGCAAGGCGCTGCTGAACGGCCTCGCCGAGATCAGCGGCTACAACGACGGCAAGCGGTGCGTCACCGAGGGCGACGTGGAGAGCTGCGTCTGGGCCGGCGTGTCGGCGCTGTCGCTGTTCGCCGGTCCGTACGGGGTCGGCGCGGTGCGTGCCGCGAAGGGCGTCCGGATGGGCGCCAAGCACGCCGACGAGATCGTGGACGCGGCGTGCTCGCTGGTCGCGGCCAACAGCTTCGCCGGCGACACGGCGGTGCGCATGGGCGACGGCTCGACCAAGGAGATCGAGGACGTCCGGGTCGGCGACCGGGTCGCGGCCACCGACCCGACGACCGGGCGGACCGGCGCCTTCACCGTCACCGACCTGATCACCGGCACCGGCCTGAAGCAGCTGGTCGAGGTGGAGGTGGAGGCCGAGGGGCGCACGTCCACCCTCACCACCACCGACGGCCACCCGTTCTGGGCCGACGGCGGGTGGGTCGAGGCCGGCGACCTCGTGGCCGGGCAACGACTCTCGGAAGGCACCGTCGTCGGCGTCCGGTCGTGGGCGGAACAGCGGACCGTCCACAACCTGACCGTCGACACCGTGCACACCTTCCAGGTCGTGGCCGGCGACGCGGACGTGCTCGTGCACAACGCGGGCAAGTGCGGCAAGGCGTTGGCCAAGGTGCGCGCGGGCGCGGCCGCGGTGAAGAACGGCGTGGTCGGCGGCGCGAAGGCGGTGGGGCGCGGTGCGCAGGCGGTGGGGCGCGGTCTCGCCAACTTCGGCCGCGGCCTGTGGGAGGGCTCCAAGACCGTCGGCCGCTGGGCGGGCACCAAGTTCGTCCGCAACCCCATCGGCTACGTCCGGTCGAGCCCCGGCAAGGCGCTCGCGCAGTGCCTGGGCGTCAACGGGGTCGTCACCGGGCTGACCGTCTACCTCAACGGCGGCCAAGCCCAGTTCAAGCCCGAGAACGCCGTGATCATCGGCGTGGCCGGGTGTCTCGGTACCACGGTCAAGGACGCCTGGTACTTCGACCGGCAGTGATGAGAGGAATCATGTTGTCCAAGAGATCCGGCGTGGGCTTGCTGGCGGTCGCCGCCGCAGTGCTCGCGATGGTGGCGGCGCCACCGGCCCAGGCGGACTCGTCCGGCGGGGGCGGGGACTACGTCTCGCTGAACGGTCACGCGCACGTGCTGGACACCCGTGACGGCACGGGCGGTGTGACCGGCGAGCGCGGTGCGCAGACCACGACGACCTTCCCGGTGCTCGGCGTCGGCGGCGTGCCGACCAGCGGTGTCGGCACCGTCATGGTGCGCGTGGCGATCCTCGCCCCGACCGCCGAGACGTGGCTGGAGCTGTGGCCCGACGGCACGGCCCGGTCCGGGGACGCGACCGCCGTCACCGCCCGGCCGGGCGAGGACCTGTCGGCGTTCTTCGCGGTGAAGGTCGGCGCGAACGGCAAGGTCGCGGTGTACCAGGCCGCGGGCAAGGCCCACGTCGTGGTCGAGGTGCACGGCTACTTCAAGTCCGCGCAAGGCGCCAACGGCGGCGGGTTCGTGCCGGTGGCGCACACCCGCACGATCGACACGCGCAGCGGTCTCGGCGTGTCCACCGGGATGATCCCGGCGGGCGGCACCCGGACCGTGACGCTGACCGGCGGGCTCATCCCGGCCGGCGCGTCCGCCGCGTACGTGAACCTGGCCGTGCCGGGCGCGTCGGCGAAGGGCTGGATGGCCTACGCGCCGTCGGGCCTGGCCACCCGGCCCGTGCTGAACTACGTGGCCGGCACCACGCAGCAGGCCGCGGTCGTGCAGCTGAGCGCCGACGGCAAGGTGACCTTCACCAACAAGGGCACCGCCGCCGCGCACTTCATGCTGAACGTCGAGGGCTACTTCACCGGCTCGGCCACCACGGGCAGCGGCTTCCGGGGCGACGACGGCCGTTTGGTCAACACGCGGTCGGTCGGCGCGGGCCTGCCGGTGGCCGCGAACGGCGTCCTCGACGTGCAGGTCGGCGGGACGTTCGGGCTGCCGACCCGGGGCATCGCGGGCGCGTTGCTGTCGATCACCACCACCTCGGAGGCCGCCGGTTACGTCAAGGCGTGGCCGCTGGGCCAGGCCGAGCCGGGGCTGACGATGATGGACCACGGCATCAGCCGCCGGACCAACTCGATCGTGCTCAAGCCCGGCACGGACGGCAAGATCCGCATCCGCAACGGCAGCTCCGACACCATGCACGTGATCGTGGACCTCCAGGGCTGGTTCGCCGAGCCGCTGCCGACCGTGCCGGTGGTGCCCGACAGCCGCACGACGGTGTTCCAGGCCGCCCCGGTCGCCGGCGCGCGCGTCGGCACGCTGGAGTACGCCTACACCGACAACGCGGGCCGGGTCGTCCACGGCCACCAGTCCGATGTGGACAACTTCGGCTCGATCCAGTGGACCGTGATCTCGGGCAACGAGGCGTTCAGCGGGCAGCCCGCGATCGCGCAGCTGTCCGACGGGCGCATCCAGGTGACGGCGCAGCGCCGTGACGGCGACATCTGGTCGGTGACCCAGACGGCCGCCGGCGCCGTGACGTGGGGCGCCTGGAAGGACTTCGGCGGCTCGATGGCCGCCGCGCCGACCGTGGCGAAGCTGGCCGACGGCTCGTTGGCCCAGTTCGCGGTCGACGCCGACGGCAAGCTGTGGGTGTACCAGCAGAAGGGCTCCGTGCCGTTCTGGCGGAACCTGGGCGACCAGAACCTGGTCGGCGGTCTCACGGTCGTGACCGTGCGCGACGGCGTGCGCGTGTTCGGCCTCGACGGCGCCGGTGTCGTGAAGACCGTCCAGTTCTACCACGACGGTTCGCTGTCCCCGTGGACCGACCTGGGCGGCTCCGGCTCGTCCGGCGCGCCCGCCGTGGTCGTCCGGCCGGGCTACCAGCTGCAGGTCTTCGTGCGCGGCGCGGCGGGCACGATCGTCACCAAGCTCCAGGACGCGGCCGGCACGTGGCCGGGCGACTGGACCGGGATCGGCACCGGCGCGGTGACCCCGGCCGGCGCCCCGGCCGCCGTGCTCGACCCCGCCCTGGGCCGGGTCGCCGTCGTGGTCCGAGGGTCGGACAACGAGATCCACCGGGTCTGGGAAACCGCCACGGGCTCCAACACGTGGGGCGAGTGGTCCTGGCTGATCGACGGCGTCTCGGACCCCTCGGCCACCGACCCGACCGCCGTCCCCTTCGCAGGCGCCAACGGCGAATCCTGGCTGGTGACCTTCCGCAGCCCGAACGGCACCCCGCGGTTCGTCGACCGCCGGATCTGACCGCCGATCCTGATCACCGCAGAACGGGCCGGGGCACTCAAGCCCCGGCCCGTTCTGCCACTGTGCTCGGCGAGAACGCCCTCGATCAACTGGTCCACGAGAGGGCGTCGCCGCCCTCAAAGCACGGACCGCGTGATCAACCCCGGGCGAACGGGCCCGGCGTCACCACCTCGAACGGCAGGTGCGTGATCGTCGTGCCACCGCGCTGGACCCGGAACTCGTCCAACGCGCCCTTGAACCGGTCGGCGCCGTCCGGCCTGGCGCCCAAGTGCAGGCCGTCCACCGCGAACGCGTCGCCGTACGTCAGCGAGCCCTTGATCGCCGCACTGCCGCGAACCGCGCCGTCGACCAGCAGCTCCAACGTCCCGCCGACCCGGCGCAGTACGACGTGATGCCACTGGCCGTCCCCGAACGCACCCGCCGACGCGACCGACGTCGGCCCCGCGTCGGTCTGCACCCTGGCCAGCAACCGGCCCTGGCTGGGCTGCGCGCGCAACCACAGCCCGCGCTCTGTCGCCCCCACGCCGTAGGCCCACACCAACACCTGGTCGGCCGTGCCCGCGGTGTACCGCATCCGGAAGTCGATGGCGAAGTCACCGTCCAACGCCTGGTACGGCACCATCACCGCGTCGTCCACCCCGTCGAACGCCAGCGCCCGGCCGTTCACCCCGGCCGTCGTCCCCGCACCGCCCCGCACCGCGGAGTGGTGGCACAGGGCGGAGGTGTCGGCGGTGGCCGGGCCGAGCGGCGTGCGGACCACGTCGTGCGCCTGCGTGTTCTGGTGCTCGAACCCCCACCACAGGACCCGCTTCCCGGCCACGGTCAGCTGGACGTCGTCCACCTTGCCGTCGAGGACGTCGGAGCCACCCGGCTTCGACCCGACCCGGACCCCGAGGGTGTTCGACACCGACCCGGTCAACCCGGTCGCCACCGCCGGGACACCCCCGTCGACGCCCAGCTCGACCCGGTCGCCGACCCGCCGCAGCACCAACTGGTGCCAGGCGCCGTCACCGAACGCGTCCGCCGACGACGGGTCGCCGAGCGCCACCTCGACGTGTCCCGCGTCGGTCTCCACCCACCCCAGGAGCCGGTCCTGACCGGGCTGGGCCCGCACCCACACCGACGGCGCGCCGCTCGTCGCCCCGTACGCCCACAGCAGCGCCTGGTTCGCCGCGCCTTGGTGCTGGAACCACAGCGAGAAGGTGAAGTCCTGCGCCCCGGCGTCCAACGCGGGCGTGTACGGCGTCTCCACACCGGGGTGCGTGGCGTCGACCGCCAACGCCGTGCGGCCGATCCGGCCCGCGACCGTGCCCCGGTAGCCGCCGAGCAGGTTGCCGTCCGCGCAGTGCCCGGACAGGTCGTCGGTGATGGGCGCCGTGACCCTGGTCGGCGCGACCGCGCCGTCCACGACCTCGAAGGGCAGGTTCAGCACTTCGACGCCCGCCTTGCGGACGGTGAAGTCCTTGAGCACGCCCGAGAACGGGTCCGCGCCGTCCAGCCGCGACCCGAGCCGCCACCCGGTGCGCGCCTTCGCGACCGCTCCACCGACACCCGTCGCGGTGGCCGACGCGCCGTCCACGGTGAGCGTGACCCGGTTGCCGGCGCGGGCCAGGGAGAGCCGGTGCCAGGCGTTGTCGGCGTAGGTGCCCGGCAACGAGACCCCGGCCGTCCCGGTGGTCCCCTCGACCCGGGCGTGCACGCGGCCGGACTGGATCCGCACCCACACCTGGGGTGTGTCCGCCCCTTGACCGAACGCCCAGAACAAGGCCTGGTTGCCGGTCGACCCGCCGTGCCGGAACGACGTCTCGACGGCGAAGTCCTGCGCGCCGACGTCCAGCGACCGCGAGTACGGCACGTCGGCCTGCCCGGTGAGCCCGGCGTTCACCGATCCGCGCACGTAGGCGTCGTTGGCCTGGAGCGTGGTGTCCGGTGACGTGGGCCCGGCGGTCGGCGTCGCCTCCGCGGACGGGTTCGTGCCGCCGGGGATGTGCGCCTGGTACGTGGTGAACCGGTTGAACCGGATCTCGTCGGCCGAGAAGTTCGTGCCGCCTTCGTACAGCAGGCCGATCTCACCCGTGGCGAGCTCGGCGAGGTCCGAGTACCCGGCCCGGCCGGTGTTGACCAGACCGCCCACGCCCCACGTGGCGCCGTCGTCCACCGAGTAGCGGATGCGCATCAGCTCGCGGTCCACCGGGTCGGACGGGCCGGAGAACAGCAACGTGCCGTTGCGCAGCGCCAACACCGCGCCCTGCACGTTCGGCGTGGTGAGGCTGGGCACCGGGGTCGACCGGGACACCGTCGTGCCGCCGTCCGTGCTGATCGCGCGGGTGCGGTGGTGGCCGGTGGCGATGTCGTTGCGCCCGGCCACGTACAGGTCGCCGTTGGCGAGTTCGGCGACGGACATCTCGCCGGGCACGACCTGCCCCTCGACGAACGAGTCGGGCGTGGTGCTCGCCTGCCACGTCTCACCGTGGTCGGTGCTGTAGAGCACACCGGCGTAGTCGGCGTTGTTCACGAACTGGTGCGCGCCCACCACCAGCCGGCCGTCCCGGAGCTGGACGCCGTGCGACGGCCCGGTGGCGAACCACCCCCGGGTGGTCCCGTCGAACGACACCGGGAGCTGCCGCGCGCCCGACCAGGTCAGCCCGTCGTCGTCGCTGTGCTGGACCCACGGCAGCCGCACCCCACCCGGCGTGGCCTCGTTCGACGTGGACAGCAGGAACACGCGCCCGGTCTCCCTGTCCACCACCGGCGCGGGGTTCCCCCTGGTGAACGGCCTCTCCGCGTCCCCGGGAACCCCGCTCAACACCACCCGGACCGGCCCCCACGTCCGCCCGTCGTTGGTGGACCGCCGCACGACGAGGTCGATGTCGCCGCGATCGCCGCACGAGGGCGACTCACGGGCCTCGGCGAACGCCAGCAACGTGTCCGCCGCCGTCCTCACCAGCGCCGGGATCCGATAACACCCGTACCCGCCGGTGCCGCCTTTGAACAGCACGTGCTCGACGCCGATGGACGACGGCGACGCCGCGACGCCGCTGCCCCAGGCCGGTGCCGGTGCCACCACCAACCCCAGGACCAGCACAAACCCCAGAAGTCTGCTCATTGGCGCAGGCTAGGCAGCCGCACTACCAGCGGACTTCCACACCACTTCGAGGACGGGCGGTGGGCACGGGGGCGGCCGCCCCCAGGCCGGCCGTCCCCGTGAGAGCGGTGCGGACACGCCGCGGCGTCCCAACCGGCAGGGGGAGCACCGGTCGGGACGTCGACCCCTCGAAACCGGCGGGGGGTGTGGGGCACTCCGCCGGGTTACTTCACCTGTCCGCGGTCATGGGTACACCCTGCTGGGCCGAACGTGAGCGAACCTAGGATGAACCTTGAACCGGCTGTTCGAGGGGGTTGGCGTGGACTTCGGGGTGCTCGGCGGTGTCCGGGCCCGCGTCGGCGGCGCCGACCTCGACATCGGCCACACCCGTCGGCGCGGCGTGCTGGCGGCATTGCTGCTGGAAGCCGGTCGGCCGGTGCCCGCCGAACGGCTCGTCGACCGCGTCTGGGGTGGTCAGCCGCCGTTGCGGGCGAAGGAAACCCTGTACGGGTACGTGTCCAAGCTGCGGTCGGCCGGGATCGACATCCAGCGCGGGCCGGGCGGCTACCTGCTGGAGACCGACCGGATCGACCTGGTCGAGTTCCGCGCCCTGGCCAAGCGCGCGCGCACCGCGCCGGACCACCAGGCCGCCGAGCTGTACGACCAGGCGTTGCGGCTGTGGCGCGGCGAGGCGTTGGAAGGGCTGGACTCGCCGTGGTTCGCCCAGGTCAGGGAGTCGTTGCAGGCCGAACGGGCAGCCGTCGAGCTCGACCGCAACGACGTGGCGATCCGGCTCGGCGACCACGCCGCCCTGCTGCCCGCCCTGCGTGACGCCACGCAGGCGCACCCGCTGGACGAACGCCTCGCCGGCCAGTTGATGCTCGCCCTGCACCGCAGTGGCCGGTCGTCGGAGGCGTTGCAGCACTACGACGCGTTGCGCCGCACGCTCGCCGACGAGCTGGGCACCGACCCCGGAACGCCGCTGCAAGACCTCTACCTGCGACTCCTAGGTCAGCAGGCACCGCCGGCGACCACCAAGGCCGTGCCGCGGCAGCTCCCCGCGCCGCAACGCTGGTTCACCGGCCGCGAGAAGGAGATCGCCGACCTCACCGAACCGTCGTCCACCGTCGTCATCACCGCGATCGGCGGCGCGGGCGGCATCGGCAAGACCGCCCTCGCGCTGCACTGGGCGCACCAGCACGTGGACGACTTCCCGGACGGCCAGCTCTACGTCAACCTGCGCGGCTTCGACCCGGTCGGCGACCCCGTCACGCCCCAGAACGCGCTGCGCGGCTTCCTCGAAGCCCTCGGCGTCGACGACCCGCCGGCCGACCTCGACGCGCAGGCCGCCCTCTACCGCAGCCTGGTCGCGGACAAGCGGATGCTCGTCGTGCTGGACAACGCCCGCGACACCACCCAGGTCACGCCCCTGCTGCCCGGCGGCGCGCGCTGCACCGCCCTGATCACCAGCCGCGTGCAGCTGCTCGGCCTGCTCACCGCGCACGGCGCGCGTTCGGTCGCGCTGGACGTCCTGGACGAGCACGAGTCCCGCGCGTTCCTGGTCTCCCGCCTCGGCGCGGAACGGGTCGAGGCCGAGCCGGACGTCACCCGCGAGCTGCTGGAGCTGTGCGGCGGCCTGCCGTTGGCGCTGAGCATCATCGCGGCCCGTGCGGTGACCCAGCCGGACCTGCCGCTGTCCGCGCTCACCGAGGAGCTGAAGGAGCAGCGCCTCGACGCGCTGGACGACCTGAGCGCCGACCTGCGCACGGTGTTCGCCTGCTCGTTAAGGGTCCTCACCCCCGAGGCGACGGAGCTGTTCGGGCTGATCGGCCTGACCTCCGCGCCGGACCTGAGCCTCAAGGCGATCACGGCCCTCACCGGCCGCGCCGACACGCGCCGCCTGCTCAGGGAGCTCGAAACGGCCCACCTCGTCCAGCAGCACCGGGTCGGCCGCTACCGCATGCACGACCTCGTGCGCCTCTACGCCGCCGAGGTCGCGCCCGCGCACGCCGACGCCAACCTCCGGGCGTTCATCGGCTACTTCGCCGCGACCGCGCACGACGGCGACCGGCTCATCGAGCCGCACCGCCCGCCGATCCCCGCCCCGCCGGGCGACCCGGTGCCGCCGGCCGACGTCACGGCCGCGCTGGACTGGTTCGACGCCGAGTACGAGTCGCTGCTCGCCGCCCAGCGCCTGGCCGCCGGGCACCGCTGGCACGACCTCGCCTGGCACCTGGCGTGGGCGCTCACGAACTACCACCTGCGCCGCGGCCACGCGGCCGAGGACATCGCGGTGTGGGGCGCCGCGCTGGTCGCCGCCGACGCCCTGCAGGACCGGTTCAAGCAGGTCTCGGCGCACAAGTTCCTCGGCATGGCGTTGACCGACGTCGGCCGCTACGACGAGGGCGACCACCACCTGCGGCAGGCGTTGGAGCTGGTGGAGGACGACTACGGCAAGGCCGCCGCCCACCGCGCCATGGCGTGGGCGTTGGAACGGCGGGGCGACGTCGCCGGGGCGTTGGAGCACGCGCTGGCGCAGTTGGCGCTGTTCCGCGCGCTCGGCCTCCCGATCCGCGTCGCCGAGGCGCTCAACGACGTCGGCTACCGGATGGCGAAGCTCGGCGACCACGTCGGAGCCGAGGCGCACTGCCGGGAAGCGCTGGCGCTCAACGAGGAACTCGGTCACGTCGAAGGCGAAGCGGCCACTTCGGACAGCCTCGGCTACATCGCCCACCACCACGGGCGCGACGCCGACGCCGTGGAGCACTACCGGCACGCGCTGAAGCTCTACCGGCAGCTGGACAACTCCTACGAGGAGGCCAGCGTCCTGCGGCACTTCGGCGACGTGCTCGCCGCCGTGGGCCGGCACGGCGAAGCGCGCGACGCACGGCAACGAGCCCTCACCCTCTTCCGCGCCCAGGGCCGCGTCGAGGACGCCGACGAAGTCCGGGCGTTGCTGACCTGATCGCCACCGCGCCACCCGATCGTGTGCTCCTGGTTCGATCGCCGGCGGCGTCGGCAGGCCGACCATACGATTCTGCGATGTCCAATGGGAGCGGTGCGCCACTGCAGATCCCTCCCGGGTACGACCTCGGCCTCGCCCGGACGTGCTCGTTCGTCGTCAACGTCGCCTGCGACATGTGCGAGCAGTGGAAGGCGGCCGGCTGCCCGCCCAACGGCTTCTTCCAGTGGCAGCCCGCGGACACGTGCCCCGTCACCAACTCGGTGTTCGACGTCGGCGACTTCACCTTCTCCGGCCCGATCTGGAGCAACTTCATCCTGGACGCCGCGGTGGTCAGCGAGCCGTTCGGCGTCCTGGCCCGCAGCACGAGCGATCCGCAGACCCTCCACCTCGCCTTCCGCGGCTCGCAGACGGACGCCGACACGCGGATGGACCTCCAGGTCGAGCTGGTGGACTACCCGCCGCCCACGACGCCGACCGCCGGCGGCGTCAAGGTGGAGCGCGGGTTCTACGGCGTGTTCAGCGGGATCGACCGAGGATTCCTGGACCGGTTGTTCCTGACCGCTTCGGCCGCCGGCACCCGCCTGATCGTGAGCGGGCACAGCCTCGGTTCGGCCCTGGCCACCCTGGCCGTGCCGCTGGCCCGCGCCAACGGGATCACCGGCGCGAACACCCTCCACTACAACCAGGCCGGCCCCCGGGTCGGTGACCGGGGGTTCCAGAGCTACTACGACAGCCTGGACGTGACGACGTTCCGGCTGGTGAACACCTACGACGTCGTGCCGAAGTCACCGCCGCCGCCCTACGTGGCCGTCGGTGTGGAGGCACCCTTCGGCGCCGACTACGGCTCCGAGGCGGAACGCCACAACCCGTGCTGCTCCTACTCCTACGCCCTGTTCAACCCCACCGCGCCGGTCAACCCGGGGATGGGCGCGTGCATGGCCGCGTCGAAACCCGAGCTGCACGTCCCCTGATGCCGCTCAGCGCGGCCTGCCCGCCGCCAGCGCCACGACCCCCGCCACGGCCACCGCCGCCGACACCGCGACACCCGCGCGGAACCCGGCGTCACCGCCGCCCGCCAGTCCCGCCGCCAGCGCCGCCACCGCGGGCCCCACCGTGCTGCCGACCATCCGCGCGGTGGCGCTCAGCCCGCCCGCAGCACCGGCCATCCCCTCCGGCGCACCGGACATGACCAGGGTGTTCATCGCCGTGTTGAACAAGCCCTGCCCCACACCCAGCAGCGCCAGCCGCCAGCACAGGTCCGGCAACGACGTCACCGGCAGCACGAGCAGCCCCAGCGCGAGCGCGCTCAGCACCGTCCCGCCCATCGCCACCAGCCACGGCCCGTACCGGTCGCTCAGCGAACCCGACACCAGCGCGAGCCCGGCCACCCCCGCCACGAACACCAGCAGCGCCACCCCGACGTCCTCCGGCGAGCCGCCCAGCACGTCCGTCACCTGGTAGGGCACCAGGAAGAACATCACCCCGGCCAACGTCGACACCAGCGACAACGTCAGCAGCGGCAGCCCGAACAACCTCCGCCGGACCAACGTGAGCACCGGGCGCGAGCCTGGCAGCCGCGCCCACCACACCGCGAGCACCACGGCCACCCCGAGCAGCCACGCCAGGTCCTCGAACGCCAGCAGCACCGACGTGATCGCGCCACCCAGCAGCACCGCTTCCAGCACCAACCGCCCGTCCGGCCGGGGCAGCCCCCGCCCGTCCGGCCGCAGCGACCGCCACCCCAGCCACAACGCGACCACCAACACCGGCAGCTTCATCAGGAACACCGAGCGCCACCCGAACGCGCCCGCCACCAACCCGCCCAGCGGCGCGCCGGCCAGCCCGCCGATCGTCATGATCGTGATCACGTACCCGATCGCCCGCCCGCGCTGCTCCGGCGCCACCGCCGCGACCACGATCGGCATGTACCCGGCCAGCACCAGCGACCCGGCCACACCCTGCAGCACCCGTCCCACCACCAACACCCAGAACGACGGCGCGACCGCCGTGAGCACGCTCGCCACCGCCACACCGGCCAGCGCCAGCAGGAACGCCGACCGCACGTCCGCCCGGTCCACCCACCGCCCGGCCGGGATCGCGATCGCCGCCATCGGCAGCGTGTAGGCCAGCAGCACCCACGCCGTGGCCGCCGGTCCGATGTCCAGCTCGCCGCCCAGGCTGGGCAGCACCACCGCCGCCACCGTCATCTCGGTGGTGACCACCAGCATCGCCATCGCCAACGCCACCACCGGCGCCCACCGCGTCCCGACCCGCACGTCCTGTGTCATGGCGCCGAAGCTACGGCCGCGTGCCGCCCCGCCGAATCAGTCAGGTGACCGGTCGACCGGTCACCTGACCCGCCGGTGGACGACCAGTCAGGTGACAGATGCCCGCGCCCTTCCCCCGCTCCTAGCGTCGACACCGACACGACCGAGGGAAGGAACACCCGTGATCAAGCTAGCGATCATCGTCGGCAGCACCCGGCGCGGCAGGTTCGCGCCGGTGGTGGCGAACTGGTTCGCCGACCGGGCCAAGCAGCGCGACGACCTGAGCGTGGACGTGCTCGACCTCGACGACCTCGACCTGCCGGACCGGCTGCACGGCTTCGGCGAGGACCCGGCGCCGGAGGTCGCGCTGGTCTCGCCGCGCCTGCGCGACGCGGACGCGTTCATCGTCGTCACGCCCGAGTACAACCACAGCTTCCCCGCGCCGCTGAAGAGCGCCATCGACTGGCACTTCACCGAGTGGCAGGCCAAGCCGGTCGGGTTCGTCTCCTACGGCGGCGTCGGCGGCGGGTTGCGGGCGGTCGAGCAGTTGCGGCAGGTCTTCGCCGAGCTGCACGCGGTCACCGTGCGGGACACCGTCAGCTTCCACGGCGCGTGGTCGCGGTTCGACGACGCGGGCGCGCCGGTCGACGCCGACGCGGTGAACAAGGCCGCCACCGCCGTGCTCGACCAGGTCGTCTGGTGGGGGACGGCGCTCAAGGAGGCCCGCGCCAAGCGGCCTTACGAGGCCTGACGTGCGGGCCGTGCGGCTGCACGCGTTCGGCTCGGCCCTGCGGTGCGAGGAGGTCGGCGACCCGGTGCCGGGGCCGGGCCAGGTGCGGATCGCGGTGCGCGCGGCGGGCGTGCACCTGGTGGACGGGGTGATCCGGCGTGGCCGGGAGGACTGCGTGCCGCTGCCGGAGCTGCCCGCGGTGCTGGGGTCCGAGGTGGCCGGCGTGGTGGACGCGGTCGGCCGCGACGTGGACGAGGCGTGGCTGGGGGAGCGGGTGGTGACGCAGCTCGGCCTCGCCGGCGGTGGGTACGCCGAGCTGGTGGTGCGGGAGGTGGGCGCGCTGCACGTGGTTCCCGACGGGCTCGACTTCCCGGCGGCCGTGGCGATGATCTGCACCGGGAGCACGGCGCTGGGCGTGCTGGACGCGGCGGCCCCGGCCCCGGGCGACGTGGTGGTCGTGACGGCCGCCGCCGGGGGGATCGGGACCGTGCTGGTGCAGGGCGCGACCCGGGCCGGTGCGCTGGTGGTGGGCCTGGCGGGTGGTGAGGAGAAGCGGCGGGCGGCGTTGCGGGCGGGTGCGGCGGTGTCCGTCGACTACCTGGCGGAGGGGTGGCGGGAGCAGGTGTGCGCTCGACTCGGTGGACGGGAGGTGACGGCGGTGCTGGACGGTGTCGGGGGTGCGCTGGGGCGTGGTGCGGTCGACCTGCTCGCGCCGGGTGGGCGGGTCGTGATGTTCGGGTCGTCGTCCGGCGAGCTGGTGCACCTGACCTCGGCGGACCTGTTCGCCCGCGCGCTGACCGCGACCGTCGCCGTCGGACCGCAGGTGGCGAAGCGGTCGGGCGGGCTGCGCGCTCTGGAGGCACGTGCCCTGGCCGCCGCCGCGACCCACCGGCTGACCCCGTTCGTCCAACCGTTCCCGCTGGCCGAGGCCGGGCGGGCGCACGAGGCGATGGAGAGCAGGCGCACAGTGGGCAAGGTCGTGCTGCTCCCGGACGCCGGCTAGGGTCGGGGACATGCTGCACGGGAGGTCCGCCGAACTGGCCGTGGTGGACGACCTGTTGTCCGCCGCCCGCGCCGGGCGCAGCGGCGTGCTCGTGGTGCGCGGCGAGGCGGGCATCGGCAAGTCCGCCCTGCTGTCGCACGCCGCCACCCGCGCAACTTCGCCCGCCCCGGATTCGCCCGCACCGGGCTCGCCTGCCCCGGGCTCGCCCGCCCCGGAATTGTCGTACCCCTTTGGCACAATGAAAGCAGGGGCCCCCCTGGCGGGTACCCCTGCGCAGCAATCGCCCGGCCCAGCCGGCGGCAACCACGGCCCTGCCGGCAACCACGCTACTGCCGGCAACCACGCTCCGGCCGGCGGCAACCACGCTCCTGCCGGTGCCGACCGAGCCTCGGCCGGTGCCGGGTTCCTGGTCCTGCGCGGCACGGCGGTGGAGTCCGAGTCCGTGGTGCCGTTCGCCGGCCTCAACCTCCT
Organism: Actinosynnema sp. NPDC037264; assembly: GCF_055603705.1. Lineage (NCBI taxonomy): Bacteria > Bacillati > Actinomycetota > Actinomycetes > Pseudonocardiales > Pseudonocardiaceae > Actinosynnema > Actinosynnema sp. NPDC037264. Next base: position 41,372 of record NZ_JBVJVK010000024.1, read on the forward strand.
CCTCGGCACCGTCGTGGACCGGGTCGACACCCTGCCGCCCAACCAGGCCACCGCCCTGCGCGCCGCCCTCGGCCTCGCCCCGCCCGAAGGCGGCGACCACCACCTCGTCGGCCTGGCCGTCCTCACCCTCCTCGCCGACCTCGCCGACCGGCGCCCCGTCCTCTGCCTCGTCGACGACGCGCACTGGCTGGACCAAGGCTCGGCCCAAGCGCTCGTCTTCGCCGCGCGCCGCCTCCAGGCCGAGGGCATCGCGATGATCTTCGCCGCCCGCGACCTGCACGCACCCCCGTTCCCCGCACCCGGCCTGCCCGAGCTGCGCCTCACCGGCCTCACCCCGGAGCACTCCGCCGCCCTCCTCGAGGAACACGCCGCCGACCTGCCCCGCTACGTCCGCGACCAGATCGCCGACGAAGCGCGCGGCAACCCGTTGGCGCTGCTGGAACTCCCCGCCGCCCAGCGCGAGGGCCACCTGCCCGCCGCCCACGCCTACCGCGTCGCCGCCCTGCCGACCCACAGCCGCATCCAGCAGACGTTCGCCGACCGCATCGGCACCCTCCCCGAACGCACCCGCACCCTCCTCCTGGTCGCCGCCGCCGACGACACCGGCGACCCGGCCGTGGTGTTCGAGGCCGCGGGCCTGCTCGGCGCGTCCGTCGACGACCTCGAAGCCGCCGAACGACGCCAACTCCTGCGCTCCGACGACGGCCGGCTCACCTTCCGCCACCCCCTGATCCGCGCCGCCGCCTACCAGAGCGCACCGCTCAAGCACCGCCTCACCGTCCACAAAGCACTCGCCGACGTGCTGGACGACGCCCACCGCAGCGCCTGGCACCTGGCCGCCGCCACCACCGCGCCCGACGAGCACGTCGCCCAAGCCCTCGCCCGCACCGCCGAGGACGCCCGCAACCGGGGCGGTTACGTCGCCGTCGCCGCCGCCTACCACCGCGCCGCCGAACTCACCCCGGACCCCACCGAACGCGGCCACCGGCTGGCGGCGGCAGCGGGCGCGGCCGGCGCGGCGGGCCAGTTCGACCGCGCGGTCGCGCTCGCCGACCAGGCGTGGGACCTCGTCACCGACACGCTGGACGGCGCACGCGTGGCGCGCATCCAGGCGAGGTTGGCCGCCGAGCAGGGACGTCCGGCGCAGGCCGCGGCGCAACTCGCCCGCGCCGTCACGTGCGCCCGGCACTCCGATCCGGAGCTGGCGGGGGAGATGCTGTTCCACGCGGCCAACAACGCGTGGGCCGGCCGCGACTTCGACGCCCTCGCGGACATCGTGGCGCGCGCCGACGGCCTGCCCGGCGCCGACGACACCCGCGGCGTCGCCAAAGCCGCCTTCGGCCTGGAAGGCGAGGACGTCCCCGGCGGCATGGCCGCGCTGCGCGGGCTCCTCGGCTCCCGGTACGTCGGTGGCCCCGGCAACGCGGTCACCGCCTGGTGGAACCTCGTCCTCGGCGACGACCAAGCCGCCTACGCCTGGGCGTTCGACCTGGAACGCCAGTCCCGCGCCCAAGGCGCCCTCGGCGTGCTGCCCCGCGCCCTCGCCTACCTGGCCCGCGGCCGCCTGCACCTCGGTCGGCACCGCGACGCGCGGGCCACCGCCGAAGAAGGGCTGCGCATCGCCGCGGACATCGGCCAGGAGTTCAGCGTCGGCTACCTGGCCGCCGTGCTCGCCGAGCTGGCCGCCATCGAGGGTGACGAGGCCAGGTGCGAGGAGCTGGTGGCGACGTTGGTCGGCGGCGCGCCCCAGTCCGTGCGGGCGGCGTGCGCGTCGGCGTTGCTGGACCTGGGCCTGGGCCGGCACGAGGCCGTGCTGGACCGGTTGGCCGACGTCGCCGCGGGCGCGCACCGGCTCTACTCCGTCACCAGCCTGCCCGACCTGGTGGAAGCGTCCGCCCGGCTGGGCAAGCCGCACGCCGACGCCGCCCGCTGGTACGACGAGTGGGCGTCGAGCACCGGCCGACCGTGGGCCCTCGCCGTCTCCGCGCGCTGCCGCGCCCTGCTCACCAACGACGAGCAGTGGTACGCGAAGGCCGTCGACCTGCACCGCGTCGACGACAGCCGCCCGTTCGAACGCGCCCGCACCGAGCTGCTGTACGGGGAGTGGCTGCGCCGGGCCCGCCGCAAGGCCGACGCCCGCACGCACCTGCGGTCGGCGTCGGAGGTGTTCGAACGCCTCGGCGCGACACCGTGGGCCGCCCGCGCCCGCACCGAGCTGCGGGCCACCGGCGAGAGCCGCGCCGTGCCGGGGCCGGACCCGCTCAGCGCCCTCACCCCGCAGGAGCTGCAGGTCGTGCGGCTGGCCGCCGAGGGCCTGAGCAACCGGGACATCGGCGCGCAGCTGTTCCTGAGCCCGCGCACGGTCGGCTACCACCTCTACAAGGCCTACCCGAAGCTCGGCGTCGCGTCGCGGGTGGAGCTCGGCAGGCTCGCCCTCGCGTAGCCGACCGGTGTCGCCGACTGGTCTAGACCCATTGACATCTCCTCCCGGGCGTACGCACGCTTGACGGCAGCCGGCCGCCGCCTTGCCCTAGGAGGACCCACGGTGACACTCCCAGCGAGGACGGCACGAGCGCTCGCCGTCCTGGTGATGGTGTTCGGCGCGATCGCCGTCTGGAACACCGACACCACCACGGCCTCGGCCGCCGAACCCCTCAACGGCCTCGTCCCCGCGCCCGTCTCGGTGCAGCCCGCCGCCGGCGTCACGCACGCGATCACGGCCGACACCCGCATCCACACCACGGCCGCCGTGCACGGCGTCGGCGACCACCTGGCCGCCCTGCTCCGCCCGTCGACCGGCTACGCCCTGCCCGTCACGGACACCACCGGCGTCCCGGCCGACGGCATCGCGCTGCTCATCGGCGGCGCGCCCGCGTCCGTCGGCGACCAGGGCTACCAGCTCACCGTGACGTCCGCGTCCGTGCAGCTGCGGGCCGACACGCCCGCGGGCCTGTTCGCGGGCGTGCAGACGTTGCGCCAACTCCTGCCCGCCAAGGTCGAGAGCCGGACCGCGCAGGCGGGCCCGTGGACCGTGCCGGGCGCGACGATCACCGACTACCCGCGCTTCGCCCACCGGGGCGCGATGCTGGACGTGGCGCGGCACTTCCACCCCGTCGCCACGGTCAAGCGCTACCTCGACCAGCTCGCCCTCTACAAGGTGAACTACTTCCACCTGCACCTCACCGACGACCAGGGCTGGCGCATCGTCGTCGACAGCTGGCCGCGGCTGGCCACGCACGGCGGCAGCACGCAGGTCGGCGGCGGACCGGGCGGGTACTACACCAAGGCGCAGTACCAGGAGATCGTCGCGTACGCCGCCGCCCGGCACATCACCGTCGTGCCCGAGGTCGACCTGCCCGGCCACACCAACGCGGCGCTGGCCTCCTACGCCGAGCTGAACTGCAACGGCGTCGCGCCCGCGTTGCGCACGGACATCGCGGTCGGCTACTCGTCGCTCTGCGTGTCCAAGGAGATCACCTACACGTTCGTGGAAGACGTGATCCGCGAGATCGCCGCGCTGACGCCCGGCCCGTACTTCCACATCGGCGGCGACGAGGCGAACGCGACCACCGACCAGGAGTACCAGGCGTTCATGAACCGGGTGCTGCCGCTGGTCGGCAAGTACGGCAAGAAGGCCATGGGCTGGCACGAGTTCGTCAAGACGACCGCGGACACCGGCGCGGTCGCGCAGTACTGGGGCACGACGACGTCCAACGCCGTCGTCCAGAACGCCGCCGCGCGTGGGCAGAAGATCGTGATGTCGCCCGCGAACAAGGCGTACCTGGACATGAAGTACCACTCCGGCACGCCCCTCGGCCTGAGCTGGGCCGGTTACGTCGAAGTCCGCGACGCCTACGACTGGAACCCCGGCACGCACGTCAGCGGCGTCCCGGAGTCCGCCGTCCGCGGCGTGGAAGCTCCACTGTGGACGGAGACGGTCGTGACACCGGCCCACGTCCACTTCATGGCGTTCCCACGCCTGTCCGCGATCGCCGAACTGGCCTGGTCACCGTGGGCGACCCACAACTGGGACGCGTTCCGCCGGCGCCTCGGCGCCCAGGCGCCGCGATGGGCCGCGATGGGCATCGACTTCTACCGCTCGCCCCAGGTCCCGTGGGCCGACAACGGCACCACCACCACGACAACCACGACCACCACCCAACCGTCCGGCACCTGGGCCCCGAACCGCGCGTACGCAGTGGGTGCCCAGGTCACCTACAACGGCGTCGCCTACCAGTGCCGCCAGTCGCACACCTCGCTACCCGGCTGGGAACCACCGAACGTCCCCGCCCTCTGGCAACGCCTCTGACGCCTGCCCTGGACGTTCAACTCACCGGTCCCGCGCGTCGAACACCCGGGCACCCCGAGTTGAACGTTCAGGGCACGACGCGGGCGGCGGAGACCGGGCGTTCCGACACGGCGAACGTCCGCGCGGACGACGTGTTCACGCTCCACCGGTACCGGCTGAACTCGCCGGTCACGTCGGACGCGTAGAACATCATGTGCCCGTAGCCCGCACCGTCCGTCGAGGCGGTGGCGTTGAAGATCCGGTTGTCCGGGAACCGGGAGTAGTTGCCCACCCCGTACACGCCGTGCGGCTCGGACGTGCAGTCCACGACCTCCACCGCGTACTGCGTCTCACCGCGGAAGTTCAGGCCGCGGGTCGGCGCGGTGTAGACGCCCTTCACCGAGCGCACCATCACCACGTGCCCGGTGTTGGTGTCCTGGTCGTTGCGGTAGTCGACGGCGATCAGGTCACCCGGACGAAGGTCCGCCACCCTGGTGACGCGCTCGAAGTGCGGGATCTCCCGCTCCGCGAACGCCGCCCGGTAGTCGCGCGCGAACGGGCTCGCCACGCCGAAGTGGGCGCTGAAGAACCCCGGGGTCGCCCACTTGTACGTGCGCTTCAGCACGGCGGTCAGGAACGACGCGCACTGGCTCTGGTTGACCCACCCGGACGCGTCGCCGGGCGAGCCCCACCGGACCACGTTCGGCTGGTCCGGCTCCTTGTAGGTGTTGTTGGCCAACGGGCACGTCGGCAACGACAGGTAGCCGACCAGTTGCTCGGCTTCCAGCAGGTGCGGTGTGGACGGCCGGTGTGGACGCGGCGTCCGGGCCGACGCGGCGGTCGTCCCGAGGGTCGCGGTCGCCGGTGCGGCGACGGCGGTTCCCCCGGAGAACGATCTGCGCGACAGGTCCATCGTGCGACTCCCCCTTCGATGCGGGCCCGCATACCGTAGTCGAAGGGGGTGGGCCGCACGTGGCGGTTTCAGCGCGCGTAGACCAGCAGGACGGTGGTCAGCACGGTGCACAGGGCGAGCATCGCGGCGATCCCGGTCATCGCCGCACCGGCCGACAGCAGGACCCGGGTGAGCATGCCGAGCACCCGGCGCAGGAGCTTGGCCAGTCCCATGACCAGCGCCATCGCGCCGATCATGATCACCACCACGAGCGGCGTCCACTCGGTGGCCTCGGAAGATTGAGCTAACGCGGTGAGCATGTTCATGATGACCCCCGGATGGCTTCCTGGGTGAACTTCACCTCTACTCACTGAAGTTGACTGAACCTCAGTAACTTGAGCGTAAGTGCGGTGTACCGGGCTGACAAGCCCCTGATGGGCGTATCGGCTCGTGACTTCTCTCCGCAATCGTGTATGTTTCACGCTTCAGCTGTTACGCTGAAGTTCACTGAAGGGCGCGCGGACGTGGTCGTTGCGGATGACTCCCACCTGCTGGCGCACCGCCTTCGGGCGCTGCGCGAAGAGCGGTGGCCCGACATCACGATCACGCAGAGTGACCTTGCGCACGCGTTCAGTGCCGAGAAGCCCGCGAGCGTGCCCCTGCTGTCGTCGTGGGAGAGCCGCAGCAAGCCCAAGACGCCGCCCCTGAACCGCCTCGCCGCCTACGCCACGTTCTTCGCCACCAAACGCTCCGTCGCCGCCCGCCCCTACCGGCTGATCCCGGTGGAGGAGCTGACCCCCGACGAGCTGCGCCGGCGGGAAGAGCTGCTGCGCGAGCTGGCCGACCTGCGCGCCGCCGTCGAGCGCGAGGACGGCGCGACCCCGGCCCAGGACCGCGCCGACCGGGGCTTCTGGTACTTCGACGACCGGTACGACATCACCATCGTCGTCGCCCAGCTCCCGGCCGACATGCGGGCGAAGATGCCCTACTCCGACCCCACGCAGCCGGACTACGTCGAGCTCTACACCTACGCCGACCTCGACGCCCTGATCGAGCTGCACGGCCACATCCGCGCGCTCAACCCGCGCAGCCAGGTCAACTTCCGCATCGCCTCCGACCTGGCGCCCGACGACTACACCACGCACCTCGTGCTGCTCGGCGGCGTCGACTGGAACCTCGTCACCCGTGAGCTCCTCGACCGCGTCGACCTGCCGATCACGCAGGTCGCGCGGCACGACGAGGCCGAAGCCGGCGGGTTCGTGGTGCGCGACCGCGAGGGGGGCGAACGCCTCTTCGCGCCGAAACTCGGCAACCACCGCGGCCACGAGGTCCTGCTGGAGGACGTCGGCCACTTCTACCGCGGCACCAACCCGTTCAACCACAAGCGGACGGTGACGATCTGCAACGGCCAGTACGGCAGGGGCACCCTCGGTGTCGTGCGGGCCCTGACGGACAGCAGGTTCCGCGACCGCAACGGCGCGTACCTGGAGACCCGCTTCGCGGGCGCCGACGCCTACAGCATCCTCACGCGGGTGCAGGTGGTGAACGGCCAGGTCGTGACGCCGGACTGGAACCTGCCCCAATCCCGCCTCGTCGAATGGCCGGAGGGCCCGGGTTGAACGCCACCGCTCCTGCGCTCGTGGAGCACCACGCGTCGCACGGCAAACTGCTGACCACAGTGGACGTCCGCGACTGCCCGCCGGGCGCCGTCGACGCGATCATCGTGCCGACCAACCGCCCGTGGCGCTACCTCGGCACGGCGGTCGAGGTCGCCGCCCAGCTCGACCGGCCGCTGGTCGTGCTCGCCAGCGGCGCCGCCGCACCGGACCGGGCCGCGAAACTGGCCCGCACCAGGGGCGTCGAGATGCTGGTGGTCGACGTCCGCGCGCTGCCGCCTTCGCTCATGCCCCGCCTGTCGGCCACCACGAAGGTGCTGGGCCCCACGGAGTTCATGCGGCACACCGACACCAGCTTCAAGCGCAACCTCGGCCTGCTCGTGTCCCGGGTGGTCGGCTGGGAGCGGGTGGCGTTCCTGGACGACGACATCACCGTGCCGACGCCCTCCGACCTCGACGCGGCCGCCGGCCTGGTCTCCGAGGGCTACGCGGCCGTCGGGCTGGAGGTCGGCGGCTTCCCGGACAACTCGGTGGTCTGCCACGCGCACCGCGAGACCGGCGGCGACCAGGGCACGTTCATCGGCGGCGGCGCGCTGGTGATCGGCCGCGAGTCGATGACCTCGTTCTTCCCGACGATCTACAACGAGGACTGGTTCTTCCTGCTCGACGACGCGGGCCTGCGCCGGTCGGCGATCACCGGCAAGGTGCGGCAGAAGCCGTACGACCCGTTCGCCAACGAGTCGCGGGCGCAGATGGAGGAGTTCGGCGACTGCCTCGCCGAAGGGGTGTTCGCGCTGCTGGACGACGACGGCGGCTTCGAGGCGGCGGCGGACGAGGGCTACTGGACCGAGTTCCTGCTCGGCCGGATGGCCCTGATCGACAGCATCCTCGACCGCATCAGGTCACGGGGGCGGCGTGACGACGAGGCGTTGCGGATGGAGATCGCCCTGCGCGCCGCGCGCAAGCGCTGCGACGCCATCCCGCCGTCGTTGTGCGTGCGGTACCTCAAGGCGCTCGCCCAGGACCGGCGCACGTGGGCGGCGCACGTCGCGACCTTCCCCCGCGGCACGGTCGGCCTGCGCGGCTCGGTGACGGAGCTGGGCCTGGTCGGGCACGCCACCTACGTCGCCCGCTGACGCCGCCTCCCATGTGGCGGAACGCTCAGCCTGCGGCGCGCGCCGGCGATTAGGCTCGCCTGCTGGGACGCACACGGTAGGAGGGCGCATGACGAGCACCGATGGTCGGCAGAAGTGGCTGACCGTCGCCGAGGAGCTGGCCGCGGCGTTGCGGGTCGACGCGGCGGAGCGCGACCGGCGCGGTGCGGAGCCCTCGGCGGAGGTCGCGGCGTTGCGGCGGTCCGGGTTGCTCGAGGTCGACGACTGGGCCACGCAGCAGGCCGTGACCAGGGTCGTCGGCGCGGCGGACGCCAACGTCGGCCACCTCCTCGGCTACCACTACCTGCAGGTCTGGCGCAGCGGCCTGTTCGACAACCCCGACCACCGACCCGGTGGCGACGTCCCCGGCGCCGATGTCTTCTGGGCGGGGGTCAGCAACCCGCTCGACGCCGCCCTGGAGCTGCGGCCCGTCGACGGCGGGTTCGAGGTCACGGGCCGCAAGACGTTCGCCACCGGCGCGTCGGTGGCCGACCGGCTCGTGGTCAGCGCCACCCACACCGAGACCGGCGACAAGATCACCTTCACCCTCGACGCCAAGGCCGACGGCATCACCTACGCCGGTGACTGGGACAACATCGGCCAACGCCTCACCGCCAGCGGCGGCGTGGTGTTCGACCACGTGCACGTGCCGTCCGACCAGGTCCTGGGCCCGCACGACGAGAACAGCCCGCGCCTGTCGCTGGCCGCCCTCGGCTTCCAGCTCGTGCTCGCCCAGCTGTACGTGGCGATGGCCGAGGGCGCGCTGGCCGAAGCCGCCCAGTACACCCGCACGACCACCCGCCCGTGGTTCCTCAGCGGCGTCGACCAGGCCACCGCCGACCCGTACGTCCTCGGCACGTACGGCGAGCTGGTCGCCGACACCCGGGCCGCCGGCCTCCTCACCGACCACGCCTCGGACAAGCTGGACCAGGCCTCCCGGCGCGGCGCCGACCTGACCCGGAACGAACGCGCCGAGACCGCCGCCGCCATCTCCTCGGCCAAGGTCGTCGCCACCAAGGTCGCCAACCAGACCACCAGCCGGGTGTTCGAGCTGTGCGGCGCGCGGGCCACCGCGGCCGGCTACGCCTTCGACCGGTTCTGGCGCAACGCCCGCACCCTCACCCTGCACGACCCCGTGTCGTACAAGGCGCGCGAGGTCGGCGCGTACTACCTCACCGGCGAGCACGCGCCGTTCACCGGGTACAGCTGATGGAGCCGTTGCTGGCGCGCAGCGTGCGCCTCGAGGACGACGGCGTGCACGTGCTGGACCGGCGCAACTTCCCGTTCGAGAAGACGTGGGTGCGCTGCGGCACGGTCGCCGAGGTCGCGAAGGCCATCGAGGACATGGTCACCCAGTCCTCCGGCCCGTACTTCGCCGCGCTCTGGGGCATGGTGCTGGCCGCCCGCGAGGTCCGCGACCTGCCGCGCGACGAGGCCCGCGCCCACCTCGACCAGGCCGGGCAGCTCCTGATCGCCACCCGCCGCACGAACAACCACCTGCGCAAGGCGGTGGCCGCCGTGCTGGCGGGCGTCGACGCGAACGACGACCTCGAAGCCGGTGCGCTGGAAGGCGCGAAGGCGGGGGACGAGCGCTACCGCAGCCGCAGCCGCAGCCTCGGCGCGCACACCGCCGCGCTGCTGCCGGACGAGGGCGCGGTGCTCACGCACTGCTGGGCCGACCTCTACCTGACCGAGACCGTCACCGCGGCCCACGCGATGGGCAAACGTTTGCGGTTCGTCTGCACCGAGACCCGCCCGTACCTCCAGGGCGCCCGCCTGACCGCCGAGACGCTGGGGGAGATGGGCGTCGACACGACCCTGATCACCGACGGCATGGGCGCGGCCGTCATGTCGACCGGCGACGTGGACGTGCTGCTGACCGCCGCCGACCGCGTCACCATGGACGGGCACGTGGTCAACAAGGTCGGCACGCTCGGCCTCGCGATCGCGGCGCACGCGTTCGACGTGCCGTTCCTGGCCATGGTGCAGGCGCCGGACCGCCTGGCGCCGACCGCCGCCGACGTGCCGATCGAGCACCGACCGGGTGACGACGTGCTGCACACGCTCGGCCGCCGCACGGCCACCGACCGGGCCCGGGGCCTGTACCCGGCCTTCGACGTCACGCCGCCGCGGTTCGTCACGAAGGTGGTGACCGACCGCGGTGCGTACGCTCCGGACGGTTTGGCCGATTACTACGTTGGGGACGTTCATGAGTGAGTGGGTCGTGCTGGACATCGAGGGCACGCTCAGCGCCACCGACCAGGTCCTGGTCACGCTGTACGACTACGCCCGGCCGCGCCTGGGCCCGTGGATCGACGAGCACGGTGACGACCCGGCCGTCGCCGAGGCCGTGGCGCAGGTCCGCGAGCTGTCCGGTGTGGACGGCGGCACGGACGAGCTGGTGCGCGTGCTGCACGGCTGGATGGACGAGGACCGCAAGGTCACGCCGCTGAAGACGTTGCAGGGCCTGATCTGGCAGCGCGGGTACGCCGAGGGCGACCTGGTGGCCGAGTTCTTCCCGGACGTCGTGCCCGCGCTGCGCAAGTGGCACGCCGAGGGCACGAAGCTGGCCGTGTTCTCCTCCGGCTCGGTGGCCGGTCAGGTGGCGTTCTTCGCGCACACCGCGGACGGCGACCTCACCTCGTTGTTCGAGTTCCACTTCGACACCGTGAACGCGGGCCCGAAGCGCGAGGCCGCGTCGTACCTCAAGATCGCGTCCGTGCTCGGCTCGGACGACATCACCTTCTACTCCGACGTCCCCGCCGAGCTGCACGCCGCCGCCGAGGCGGGCTGGGCGACGGTCGGCGTCGCACGCCCCGGCGAGCCGTACGGCGACGCGGACTTCGGTCCACACCGGACGGTGCGGGCCCTGTGAGGACCGGCTCGGTGACACCCGGTGCGGCGCTGGCCGCCGAGTGCGCCCGGTACACCGCGATGGGCTGGATGCGCGGCACCTCGGGCAACCTCTCCGTGGTCGTGGACCGCGACCCCCTGCGGCTCGCGGTGACCGTCAGCGGTAAGGACAAGGGCGAGTTCACCGCGGACGACGTGGTGATCGTCGACGCCGAGGGCCGCACGGACGACCCGGTGCGCGTGCCGTCGGCCGAAGCGGGTCTGCACGGGCGGATCGCGGCGGTGTCCGGCGCGGGCGCGGTGGTCCACGTGCACGCCCTCGCGCCCGTGGTCGCGGCCGAGCACTGGCCCGACGGCGTCGAGCTGCGCGACCTGGAGATGCTCAAGGGCTTCGGGCGGCAGGCGCACGAGACCGTCGTCGTCCCGGTGGTGCCGAACAGCCAGGACATGACCGTGCTCGGCGACGCGTTCGAGGCCGGTTTCCGCGCGGACGTGCCCGCCTTGCTCGTCGCCCGCCACGGGGTGTACGTCTGGGGTGACGACCTCTACCAGGCGCGGCACCGGCTGGAGTGCTTGGAGTGGCTGTTGCGCTTCAAAGCCGAGACCTACAGGAGGTAGGCGCGATGACGTTGCTGACCGTGTGGTCGGACACCGACCCGGAGACCGCTCTGGTGCGCACCGCCGACCCCGCCGAGATCGCGGTCGAGCTGAAGCAGCTCGGCGTCCGGTACGAGCAGTGGCCGGTCGTGCCGGGCGTGACCAGCGAGAACGTCCTGGAGGTGTACGCCGAGCAGGTCGCCCGCGTCACCGAGACCGAGGGCTACGTCCTGGTCGACGCGACCGAGATGACCCCGTCCGACGACCCCGAGTGGCTGGCCTCGGCCTCCCAGGCGCGGCTGAAGTTCCTGGCCGAGCACACCCACGACGACGACGAGGACCGGTTCTTCGCGCGCGGTTCCGGCGTGTTCTACCTGCACGTCAAGGAGCGCGTGTACGCGGTGCTGTGCGAGGCGGGCGACCTGCTGAGCGTGCCCGAGAACACCACGCACTGGTTCGACATGGGCACCCGGCCGGACTACGTGTCGATCCGGTTCTTCCACGACGACGACGGCTGGGTCGGCAACTTCACCGGCAGCGGGATCGCCGAGTCGTTCCCGACCTACGACGCGCTCATGGCGGGTCACCGAGCGAGCTGAGCTCGGCGGCGAGGTTGGCCTTGGCGCGGACCTCCCACCGCTCACGTGCGTGCGGCGTGACGTACAGCGGGTCGCGCCGGGCCAGCGAGCGCAGGACGTTCGCCCGGCCGACCCGCCACGCGTCGTCCGGCACGTGCGCGTACTCGGCGCGCACGGCCGTGCGGTAGCGCTCGTAGGCGGCCGGGTCGGAGCCCAGGACGGCCAGGTCGGCGTCCAGGAGCAGGCACGTCAGCGGGTCGTCCGAGGCGTGGTCCGCGGTGGCCAGCACCAGGTCGGCCACCGCGTCGGCCTCGGGCAGGCCGACCAGCCGTTCCCGGGCCCACTCGGCGCTGCGCCGCTCGTCCTCGCCCGGCACACCGTCGTAGATCACGTCGTGCACCAGGGCGGCGAGCGTCAGCACAGCGCGCTCGCGTGCCGTGCGGTTGTCGGCCTCGGCGAGCACGTCGACGTCGCGGACGACGGCCAGCACGTGGCCGGCGTTGTGGTAGCCGCGGTGCGGTTCGGCGTACCGCTCGGCGAGGTCACCCGGTCCCTGCGCGCCACCGAGCACCCGGACCGCGTCGTGCCACCGTGCTTCCAGCTCAAGCATCGGGCAACCCCACCGTGAACGCCGCGCCGCCCTCGGGCGCGGGACCGGCCTCGATCGTGCCACCCAACCGGGTCACCAGACCGTGCACCAGGGCGAGCCCGATGCCCGTGCCGACCGGCCGGGACCGCTCGTACTTCGCGTGCAGCGCGCCCTTGCGGAACGCCACCCGGTAGTCCTCCTCGGACAGCCCCGGACCGCCGTCGCGCACCTGGAGCACGTCGTGCAGCGCCAACACCACCGGCCGACCGGCGGGCGTGAGGCGCAGCGCGTTCTCCAGCAGCCCGTCCAGCACCTGCCGCACCCGCCGGGCGTCCGTCGTCCGCACGACCGACCGCGCCGGCGCTTCCAGCCGGAACTCGACCCCCTTCGCCGCGCACCGGGACCGCCACACCTCGGCGGCGGCCGTGACGACCTCGGTCAGGTCGACCGGGGCGAGGTCGACGCGGAAGTCGTCCGCACCCAGGCGGGCCAGGTCGAGCAGGTCGGTCACCAGCCGGTCGAGCCGGTGCGCCTCCTCGGAGATCGTGCGGCCGACCGACGGCACCTCCGGCCCGGACACCACGCCGTCGGCCAGCGACTCGGCGAACCCGCTCACCGCGGTCAGCGGCGTGCGCAGCTCGTGCGAGACCGACAGCAGGAACTCCCGCTGCCTGGCCTCGCTGCGCGCCAGCGCGTCGGCCAGGGCGTTCACCGCGCCGCCGACCTCGGCGACCTCCGCCGGCCCCTGCTCGGGCGCCCGCAGGTCGCGCCGACCACCGCTCATGGTGCGCGCGACCGCCGCCGTCCGCCGCAACGGGCGCGCGACCAGCTTGCCCAGCAACAACCCGGCCACCGCCGCGACCAGCAACCCGACAGCCAGCGCGAACGTGATGTTGCGCAGCAGCTTGCGGCCCGGTCCGTTGCCGATCCCCGTCTCCTGCACCAGCGCGACCCCGTCGCGCACCTCGACCAGCCGCGTCCCGGCGACGCCGGACCTGACCCGGGCCTCCCGCACCGCGCGCACGGCCTGCGGATCACCGGCCAGCCCGCCGTCCGGCCCGATCAGCACCACGGCGATGCCCTGCCCGCGCAGCACCTCGACCACCCGCAGCCGCCCGGCCCGACCCACGTCGAGCTGCCCGGCCACCACGTCCGCCTGGTCGGCCAGCGCCTCACGGCTCACCTCGCGTGACGCGGTCAGCACCAGCCGTGCCGACACCAACCCCGCCACCACGACCGCCACACCGGCCACGGCCAGGCACAACGCCGTGATGCGGAACGCGAGGCTGGTCCGCTTCACGACGCCTCGACCGAGTAGCCGACCCCGCGCACGGTCCTGATCGGGCTGCGGTCGCCGAGCTTCGCCCGCAACTGCGCCACGTGCACGTCCACCGTCCGCGTGCCCGCCGCCGCCGCGTAACCCCACACCGCGCTCAACAGCTGCTCCCGCGCGAACACCCGCCCGGGGTGCCGCATCAGGTGGGCCAGCAGCTCGAACTCCGTCGAGGTCAGCGCCACCTCGTCGGCGCCCGCCCACACCCGCCGCCGGTCGCCGTCCAGCTTCACGTCGCCGACCACGTGCACCGGGTTGACCTGCGGCGTTCCCCGGCGCAGCACGGTGCGGACCCGGGCCACCAGCTCGCGCGGGCTGAACGGCTTGGTCACGTAGTCGTCCGCGCCCAGCTCCAGTCCGAGCACGCGGTCCACCTCGTCGTCGCGCGCGGTCACGAACAGCACCGGTGTCCAGTCGCCCGCCGCGCGCAGCGCCCGGCACACCTCGACCCCGTCCATCCCGGGCAGGCCGACGTCCAGCAGCACCGCCACCGGCCGCAACCGCCGCACCGCCGCCAACGCCGCGTGCCCGTCCGCCTCCACGTGCACCCCGAACCCGTCCCGCCGCAGGTAGAGGCAGATCAGGTCGGCGATGGCCCGTTCGTCCTCCACGACCAGCACGAGTCCCTGCACGCCGGGAATCGTGGCACGCGGCCGGCGGCGGGCAGGGCCACGCGCGTGTTCGGGTTCGGTAAAGGTCGTGCGCTCGGGCCGGCTCGTCGAGCCACCGCACGATCCGTACCCCCTGTGCGGGTGAAATCCACGCGTGCCACGTCGGATCGGCATAACGAATCCATACCGGCGTGCATCAGCTGAATGGTCCACGGCGATAGAGCAGAGGCGGAGTAGTCCGATCCGCCGATCAGCCCTTCGACCACGTGGAGACCTCCATGCGCACGGCCAGTCGTACTCTGTTCGGAGCATCCTCCCTGCTTGCGGTCCTCGCGGCCGGCGCCCTCGCCGCCGGTGCCTCCGCCCAGCCGGATCCCGCCCCTCCACAGTCCGGTGACCCGCGCGCGACAGCCGTTGCCGGCAACGTCGACATGGGCCAGCCGGGCGACGCGTGCGACGAGGTGGGCTTGCCCGGGAACGAGGCGATGTTGCCGCCGGGCACCTACACCACCGACGGCACGAACATCACCATCACCGCGAACCCGCCCGGGTACGTGATCACCGGTGTCGTCGTGAAGGGCGGCCCGGCCTACAACATCTACCGGGCGGCGGACCTGAGCCCGCTGCCGTGGGAGAACCTGCACTCGCCGCTGAACGCCAGCGGCAAGCCGGCGGAGATCAGCCACTGGTTCGTCTGCCAGGACGTCGCCACCACGACCACCACGACCACCACGACCACCACGAGCGCCACGACCACGACGACGGTGACGACCACCCCCGGCACGACCACCAGCCCGCCCGGGTCGACCACGACCACGCCGGTGAAGACCACCACGACGGTGCCGTCCGACCGGGTCACCACGACGACCACCAAGGCCGCCGGCGTCGTGGTCCCCGGCCGGGATGACGACCTGGCGGCCACCGGCTTCAACGGGTGGTGGCTGATCGTCGCGGGGCTGTCCCTGCTGGCAGCGGGCGCCGGGTTCCTCGCCTCGCCGAAGCTCCGCAACCTCCTCCGGAGGTGATCGGTCCGGCGCGGACGGTCAACATCACCGTCCGGTAACGAATGGGCGGCAACTGATTCAACTGAATGGGCTACCTCGATAGAGGGGTGGTCGGTGTAGTTCGATCCTCCGGTCAGCCCTCGAACCCGCGGAGCAGCACCTATGCGCATCACCAACCGCCGCCTATTCGGAGCAGCCGCCCTGCTCGCCCTGAGCGCCACCGGCCTGCTGGGCGGCACCGCCTCGGCTTCGCCCGACACCCCCCTCGACTCGGGCGACGACCGCGCCACCGTGGTCGACGGCAACGTCGACATCGGGCAGCCCGGCAACGCCTGCGACGTCCTCGGCCTGCCCGGCGACGAGATGACCATGCCGGCGGGCACCTTCACCGTCGACGGCGTCAACATCACCATCACCGCGCACCCCGAGGGCTACACCGTCACCGGCGTCGTGGTGAAGGGCGGCAAGTCCTACAACGTCTACGACGCCGCGGACCTCGGCGACCTGGCCTGGGAAGACCTGCACCCGCCGGTCAACTCCAGCGGCGGCCCGGCGGGCATCAGCCACTGGTTCGTCTGCGCCGAGAAGGACGCCGCGGTCACCACGACCCCGTCCACCCCGGACAGCACCACGCCGTCCACCCCGGCCACCACCACCGAACAGGTCGCCCCGACGACCACCGAGTCCGTCGCGGTCACCCCGACCACCACCTCCGCGCCGGTCATGGCCGACGGCGCCAACGACGGCGACCTGGCCAACACCGGCTACGACGGCGGCTGGATGCTGATCGTCGGCCTGGGCCTGGTCGCCGCCGGCGCCGCCTTCGTCGCCTCGCCGAAGCTGCGCGGCCTCCTGCGCCGCTAACCCCTGAACACCCACCTCACACCACAGGGCCGCTCCCACCCCGGGAGCGGCCCTCGTGCTTCCTCGCCCCACCTCCGCGACCCCACCCTCACACCCCACCCCTCACCTCACCCTCCTCACCTCACCCCCCACCTCCGCCTCCCTGACCACTCGATCGCACTGGACCGCGAGGTCGCGTCGATCGTTCGCGTCCTCATTCCCGACGATCACGCTTTTCGATCGTCGGGAATCAGGGCGCGAACGGTCGACTTCCCGGCGACCTCGCCCGCGACGCCGGAGGCGGCGCCATCCAACACTGTGACCTGCGCTACCTCACTTGATCCAGGGGGCAGCCCAGCCGCACCACCCGGAACACCGCCGTCTACGATCCGATGAGCCGGCGGCGCCACCCACCGGCGAAGCCAGAACCAGACAGTGCAGGAGGCACCGTGACGGCCGTAGCCCCGCAGCCGATCGCGACGCGGCCCTTCGGGACTCGCGACGCGGTCAAGGGTTCGTTCCTGCTGCGGATGTTCCGCACCACGGACCACAAGCAAATCGGCATCATGTACCTGGTCACGTCGTTCGCCTTCTTCATGGTCGGCGGCGCGATGGCCATGCTGATGAGGACCGAGCTGGCCCGACCGGGCATGCAGTTCCTGTCGCAGGAGCAGTTCAACCAGCTGTTCACCATGCACGGCACGGTGATGCTGCTGCTCTACGCGACGCCCATCGTGTTCGGCTTCGCCAACTTCATCCTGCCGCTGCAGATCGGTTCGCCGGACGTCGCGTTCCCGCGGCTCAACGCCTTCTCGTACTGGCTGTACCTGTTCGGCGGCCTGATCGTGATGGCGGGCTTCCTCACGCCGGGCGGCGCGGCCGACTTCGGCTGGTTCGCCTACACCCCGCTGTCGAACGCCATCCACTCGCCCGGCGTCGGCGCCGACCTGTGGATCTCCGGCCTGGTCGTCGGTGGTCTCGGCACCATCCTCGGCGCGGTCAACATGATCACCACCGTGGTCTGCCTGCGGGCGCCCGGCATGACCATGTTCCGCATGCCGATCTTCACCTGGAACATCCTGGTGACGTCCGTGCTGGTGCTGCTGGCGTTCCCGATCCTGACCGCCGCGCTGCTCGGCCTGCTGGCCGACCGCCACCTGGGCGCCCACGTGTTCGACCCCGCCAACGGCGGCGTGATCCTGTGGCAGCACCTGTTCTGGTTCTTCGGCCACCCCGAGGTCTACATCGTCGCGCTGCCGTTCTTCGGCATCGTGTCGGAGATCTTCCCGGTGTTCAGCCGCAAGCCGATCTTCGGCTACAACGGCCTGGTCTACGCGACGCTGGGCATCGCGGCGCTGTCCGTGGCGGTGTGGGCGCACCACATGTACGCCACCGGCGCGGTGCTGCTGCCGTTCTTCGCGTTCATGACGTTCCTGATCGCGGTGCCCACCGGCATCAAGTTCTTCAACTGGATCGGCACGATGTGGAAGGGGCAGCTGACGTTCGAGACACCGATGCTGTTCAGCATCGGCTTCATCGTCACCTTCCTCTTCGGCGGTCTCTCCGGCATCCTGCTGGCCGCGCCGGCGATCGACTTCCACGTGTCCGACACGTACTTCGTCGTCGCGCACTTCCACTACGTGCTGTACGGCACGATCGTGTTCGCCACGTTCGCGGGCATCTACTTCTGGTTCCCGAAGATCACCGGCCGGATGATGGACGAGCCGCTGGGCAAGCTCCACTTCTGGACCACGTTCCTCGGCTTCCACGCCACGTTCCTGGTGCAGCACTGGCTGGGCAACGAGGGCATGCCCCGCCGGTACGCGGACTACCTGCCCAGCGACGGCTTCACCACGCTGAACACGATCTCGACGATCGGCGCGTACATCCTCGGCGCGTCCACGCTGCCGTTCATCTGGAACATCTTCAAGTCCTACCGGTACGGCGAGACCGTGAAGGTGGACGACCCGTGGGGCTTCGGCAACTCGCTGGAGTGGGCGACCTCGTGCCCGCCGCCGCGGCACAACTTCACCGAGCTGCCGCGCATCCGCTCGGCGCGCCCGGCGTTCGAGCTGCACTACCCGCACATGATCGAGCGGCTGCACAGCGAGGCGCACGTGACGTTCACCGGCAAGGCCATCGCGCACGAGGACGCGAAGCCCGCGCCGTCGGAGGTGGCCGCCGCCGCTGTGCAATCGGGCACAGCCTCGGAGGACACCGAGGGCGACCACAAGTAACGCTTGTAACCTGAGCGCAGGTTCAACGGCGAGCCCCGAAGACCAGCGTCCGACTCCCTCGGACCGCGGTCTCGGGGCTCGTCGCTGTCTGGCATAGGAGCCATCAGTGACCAAGCCCAGCGCCACGCCCGTCCTGATCACCGTCACCGGACCGGACAAGCCGGGGGTCTCCTCCGTGCTCTTCGCGGTGCTGACCAGGCACGGCGTGGAGATCCTCGACGTCGAGCAGGTCGTCATCCGCGGCCGGCTGGTGCTCGGCGTGCTCGTGGCCGCCGACCACGACCCGGAGGGGTTGCAGGAGACCGTCGAGCAGGCCATGGCGACGGTGTCCATGCACGTCGAGGTGGAGATCGGCGCGGACTCGAAGCGGACCGCGCGGCTGGAGTCCAGCCACGTGCTGATCCTGCTCGGCCGCCCGGTCACGGCCCGCGCGTTCACCGAGGTGGCGCGCCGGCTCGCGTCGCTCGGCGTGAACATCGACGCGATCCGCGGCGTCGCCGACTACCCCGTCACCGGCCTTGAGCTGCGGGTTTCCGTAGCCGACGACACGCCGGAGAGCGACGCGCAGCTGCGGTCGGCGTTGGCCGAGGTGGCGGTGCGCGGTGGGCTGGACATCGCGGTGGAACGGGCCGGGCTGACCAGGCGGGCCAAGCGGCTGGTGGTGTTCGACGTCGACTCCACGCTCATCCAGGGCGAGGTGATCGAGATGCTGGCCGCGCACGTCGGGGTGGAGCCGCAGGTCAAGGAGATCACCGACGCGGCGATGCGCGGCGAGCTCGACTTCACCGAGTCGCTGCGGCGGCGGGTGGCGCTGCTGGAGGGCCTGGACGAGTCCGTGCTGGACGAGGTCGCCGAGTCGCTGGAGCTGACGGCGGGCGCGCGGACCACGGTGCGGACGTTGAAGCGGCTCGGGTTCCGCTGCGGTGTGGTCTCCGGCGGCTTCACGCGCGTGATCCAGCGGCTGGTCGACGACCTCGGCCTGGACTTCTGCGCGGCCAACGAGCTGGAGATCGTGGACGGCAAGCTGACCGGCCGGGTCCTCGGCGAGGTCGTGGACCGGGCGGGCAAGGCGGTGGCGCTGCGGCGGTTCGCCGACGAGCAGGGCATCACGCTGGCGCAGACCGTGGCCGTGGGCGACGGCGCGAACGACATCGACATGCTCGGCGCGGCCGGGTTGGGCATCGCGTTCAACGCCAAGCCCGCGTTGCGCGAGGTGGCGGACACGGCGCTGTCGCACCCGTTCCTGGACGCGGTGCTGTTCGTGCTCGGCGTGACCCGCGCGGAGGTGGAGGCCGCGGACGCGGCGGACGGCTTGGAGCTGAACCGGCTGTGAACCCGATCCTGCGGATGCTGGTGGACCGGCACTTCACCGACCCGGAGGACCCGGAGCAGGTGCGGGCGATGCCGGTCGTGCTGCGGATCGAACGGTCCGCGCCGCCGTCCCGGACCGACGTGCTGGAGGCCGCCGCGGCCGCCGCCATCGCGGTGTGCCTGGACGATCGCGCGCTGCCGGGCGGCGAGTGGCACGACGAGCTGGTGGCGTGGGTGCGCGGCCGGATCCGGAAGGTGACGCGGCGGGCACGGGGCGCGCACTGGGAGGCCGTGCAGTCGTTGCCGGGCGTGACGATCACGGTCGGCAGCGCCTCGGTGCGGGCGTTCCTGCCCGGGCGGGTGGTCGACCTGCCCAAGGAGCTGAGCCGGTTGCAGATCTCGGGCAGCGAGCTGCCCTCCGACGAGCCCGGCCCGATCCCCGCCGGCGCGTGGGAGCTGTGGCTGAACCCGCGGGTGGAGATGACGGCGGGCAAGGCGGCGGCCCAGGTGGGGCATGCGTCGATGCTGCTCGCGCCGCACCTGTCCGACGCCGAGCTGAAGGAGTGGGCGGAGCTGGACTACCGGTGCGCCGTGCGGACGCCGTCGGCGGCGGACTGGGACGCGCTGGTGGCGCGGCCCGACGTCGTGCTGGTCCGGGACGCCGGGTACACCGAGGTCGCGCCCGGCACCGCCACGGTGGCCGTGCACCGACGTTTCGGATGACCGCTTTGCGGTAACCATCCCCGGCGTGGGCCTGTTGGACGTGCTGGACGCCAAGCTCGGTGACGGGCTGGAGAGCCTGCTGTGCGCGCACCACGAGCGCAGGCTGCGCAAGCTCGGGTGGGGTTCGGCCTTCGGCTCGGAGGCCGGCTGGTGGACGCCCCGGCGGCCGGTGCGGACCGGCAACCGGGTCGAGGTGCTGGTGGACGGGCACGAGGTGCTGCCCGCCATCGCGTCGGCGATCTCGTCGGCGCGCAAGTCCGTCCACCTGGCCGGGTGGTGCGCGAGCCCGGACTTCCGGCTGACCCGTGAACCGGGCTCGCCGACGTTGCGCGAGCTGCTGGCGTCGGCCGCGTCCCGGGTGCCGGTGCGCGTGCTGCTGTGGGCGGGGCCGCCGGTGCCGATGTTCGAGCCGACCCGCAAGCGCGTGCTGGCGGCGCAGCGCGAGTTCACGCGCGACAGCGCGGTGCGGTGCGAGATCGACGCCCGGGAGCGGACGCTGCACTGCCACCACGAGAAGATCGTCGTGGTGGACGACGAGGTGGCGTTCGTCGGTGGGATGGACCTGACCGCGGTGGAGGGCGACCGCCACGACACCGCCGAGCACCCGCCCCGCGAGCCGCTGGGCTGGCACGACATCGGGACGCGCCTGCACGGGCCGGTCGTCGCGGACGTGGCCGACCACTTCCGCAGCCGTTGGCAGGAGATCGCCGGCGAGCACCTGCCCCCGCCGACGCCACCCGCGCCCGCCGGGTCGTCCTCGGCCCAGCTCGTGCGCACGATCCCGGAGCGGACCTACGACTTCGCGCCGCGCGGCGAGTTCAGCCTGCTCGACTCCTACCTCCGCGCCCTGCGCTCGGCGACGAGGCTGATCTACCTCGAGAACCAGTTCCTCTGGTCGCCCGAGGTCACCGAGGTCCTGCTCGACAAGCTCCGCACCCCGCCGCACCCGGACTTCCGGGTCGTCCTGGTGCTGCCGCGCAAGCCGAGCAACGGCGCGGACACCACCCGCGGCCAGCTGGGACGCCTGCTGGACGCCGACGACGGCAACCACCGGCTGGTCGCCGCCACGTTGTCCTCGCACGACGGCGCGACGTCCTCGTCGGTCTACGTGCACGCCAAGCTGGCCATCGTGGACGACCGCTGGCTGAGCATCGGCTCGGCCAACCTGAACGAGCACTCCCTGTTCAACGACACCGAGGTCAACGTGGTGACCGACGACGCCACCGTCGCCCGGGACACGCGCCTGCGCCTGTGGTCCGAACACCTGCAACGCCCGCTCGGCGAGGTCACCGCTCCCGCCCACGAGGTGGTCGACCGCCTCTGGCGCCCCACCCTGACCGCCCCGGGCAAGCACCGCCTCACCGCGCTGCCGGGCGTCTCCCGCCGCGCCGGCCGCCTCCAAGGCCCGCTGCGCGGCCTGCTCGTCGACGGCTGACCACGCGTGCCCCGCGTTCGCGTCCCCCGAGTCCTACGCGCAGAACACGCGACCTGCGCAACCGTGGTCAGTCGTTCGCCGCGTCGAGCCGCTTGAGCGCCGCCCGCACGACCTCCGGGTCGTACGTCGTCCAGAACGGCGGCAGCGAGGCGCGCAGGAACCCGCCGTAACGGGCGGTCGCCAAGCGCGGGTCGAGCACCGCGACCACACCCTTGTCGTTCATCGAACGCAGCAGCCGCCCGGCGCCCTGCGCCAGCAGCAGCGCCGCATGGGTCGCCGCCACGGTGAGGAAACCGTTGCCGCCGCGCGACTCCACCGCCTTCTGCCGCGCCGACGCCAACGGGTCGTCCGGTCGCGGGAACGGGATGCGGTCCATCACCACCAGCGACAGCGCGGGCCCCGGCACGTCCACGCCCTGCCACAACGACAACGTGCCGAACAGGCACGTCCGCGCGTCCTCGGCGAACCGCTTCACCAACTGCCCCGTGGCGTCGTCGCCCTGGCACAGCACGGGGTGCTCCACCTTGTCCCGCAACGCCTCCGCCGCCGCCTTCGCCGCACGCATCGACGAGAACAGCCCCAACGTGCGGCCGCCCGCCGCGTTCACCAGACCCTCGATCTCGTCCACATAGGACGGTGGCAGCCCGTCGCGCCCCGGCGGCGGCAGGTGCCGTGCCACGTAGAGGATCCCGCTGGTGCCGTGCTCGAACGGCGAGCCGACGTCCAGCCCGCTCCACCGCGGCGCGCCCAGGTCCGACGGCGGCTCCTTGTCCGTCGCCGTCCCCTCCGCCTTCCGGGCGCTCGACGCCGCCGGCAGCCCCCACTGCCGCGCCAACGTGTCGAACGTGCCGCCCAACGTCAACGTCGCCGAGGTCAGGACCGTGGTCCGCTTCCCGAACAGCCGCTCCCGCAGCAACCCGCCGACGCCCAGCGGCGCGACCCGCAACGACGGCGGCTTGTTGCGATCGGCGAAATCACCCGACACCCAGACCACGTCGTGGTCGGAGTCGAAGGCCTCCAGGATCCGCGTGGCGCAGTCGTGCACGTCGTCCAGCAGCGACATCGCCAACTTGCGCGACGTGGCGCCGTCCACGTCCTCCTTGCGCTCCGGCCCCAACGACGTGATGCACGCGTGCGCCGCGTCCTTGGTCGCCCGCAACGCACCGGCCAACGCCTGCGGCAGGCCGTCCAGCCGACCGGCAGGCATCTCCTCCAGGATCATCGCCAGGCCGTCGCTCGCCTCGGCCATCCGGTCGGCCACGGTCTGGTCGATCAACCGCCCGCAGCGCCGCGCGGCCGTGGCGACCAGGGACGCGCTCAGCTCCTCCGTCGCCACCGACGTCACCCGGTCGACCAGGTCGTGCGCCTCGTCGATCACCACCACGTCGTGGTCGGGCAGGACCTGGTAGCCCTCCAGCGCGTCCACGGCGAGCATCGCGTGGTTGGTCACCACGACGTCCGCCTTGCCCGCCTCGGCCCGCGCCTTCTCGGCGAAGCAGTCCACGCCGATCGGGCACTTGTTCACGCCGAGGCACTCGCGCGCGGTCACGGAGACCTGGCGCCACGCCTGGTCCGTGACGCCCGGCACGAGCTCGTCCCGGTCACCGGTCTCGGTGTCGGACGACCACTCGTGCAGGCGCTTGATCTCGCGGCCCATCTTGGACACCGCGAACGGGTCGAACAGGCCCGCGTCCTCCGGCTCGTCCGGCGCTCCCGTGTGCAGGCGGTGCATGCACAGGTAGTTGCGCCGGCCCTTGAGGATGGCGAACCGCGGCTCGCGCCCCAGTTCCTTGCGCAACGCCTTCGCGAGCCGGGGCAGGTCGCGGTCGACCAGCTGGCGTTGCAGCGCGATGGTGGCGGTGGAGATGACGACCGTCGTCTCCTCGGCCACCGCGTGCCGCAGCGCGGGCACCAGGTAGGCCAGCGACTTGCCCGTGCCGGTGCCCGCCTGGACGGCCAGGTGCTCGCCGGTCCGGATCGACCGCTCGACGGCCTCGGCCATGTCGACCTGGCCCTGGCGTTCGGCCCCGCCCACCGCCTCCACGGCCACGGCGAGCAACGTCCTGGTGTCGGGGATGGCGGTGGTGGCGGGCACGGCGAAGACCGTACCCGCCCACCCCGTCACCGGGGGCCGGACACCCCAACGCGTCCCGAGCGTCGAACGCGGCTGTTCCGCACGTAGGACATGCGTGCCGCGAACGTCGGACACGCGCGTTCGGAACGCAGGACACGCGTGACGCGAACGTCGGACACCCGGGTCACTTGCGGTTGATCAGGGCCCAGGTCGCGGGCAGGAGGCCGGCGGCCAACGTGATCTTCAGCGCGTCGCCCAGCAGGAACGGCGTCACGCCCAGCTGCAGCGCCTTGCCGAAGCCCACCCCCGCCGCGGCCATCAGCCACGGCACGCCGCACGCGTAGATCGCCAGGTTGCCCACCGCCATCGTGCCGACGGTCCGCAACGGCGTCCGGTCACCGCCGCGGGCGGCCAGGTGGCCGACCAGCGCGCCGGCGAACACGAACCCGACCACGTACCCGAGCGACGCGGGCGTGCCCGACGAACCGCCCTGGAACCACGGCACACCGGCCACGCCGGCGACCAGGTAGAGCACCATCGACGCGCCACCGCGCTGCCACCCGAGCGCCGCGCCCACCAGCAGGGCGGCGAAGGTCTGGCCGGTCAGCGGCACGGGGCTGCCCGGCACCGGCAGCGCGACCTGGGCCGCCAGGCCGGTCAGCCCGGCGCCCGCGACGACCAGGGCGATGTCACGCGCGAGAGCGCCCGGGACCAGGTCGGCGAGCACCGCGCGACGGCCGGGAACGGCGAGGACGGACACTTGGGACCTCCCAGAGGATCGACTCACCGGAGGTTAACCGGCGATCACTGGCCGGGTCTTTGTCGAAGCTCTACAAAGTTGGCCATCTCACGCGCGCGGCGTCGGTGGTCCAGCGCCACGCCGCCCGTCGAACGTCCTCACCAGGCGTTCGGGGCGAGGCACGACAAGCGCCACTGACCGAGTCCTGTCCATCGATCGGGGATCGCCCGATAGGGCTGCTTGGTGGTCATCGGGTCGCGGTACGGCGAACCTCATCCCCGGAACGAGTGAGTCCCTTCGGGCGACAGGCCCACGTTCGGTGGCCGTGGTTGGGCGATTCGAGTGGCCGTTGTCCCTCTTTACGGTCAGCAACCCTTAATGCGGCGGGCGTAACGCCGATAGGGGCATTTGGTCGGCCAGACGTTCCGAGGGAGGAGTTCCATGCGGGTGCCCATGACGTGCCGCGCCTCGACGGCCGGACTGGTCGCGGTCGCGGCGCTGGTCGTCGGAGCCGCACCGGCGTCGGCGGCGCCCGGCGATGCCTCGGCCAGGGGCGCGCGGCTGGACCTGTCGCTGACGGGCCGTGACGCGGTGTCGGCCGGCCCGTTCGTCGCCGCCGACGCGGACGGCCCCACCACCGCCACGTTCGCGGGCGTGGACCTGCCGGACGCCCTGAAGACCGGCGTGATCAACGCGTCCGCGTCGCGCGACGACAAGACCGGCGGCGTCGGCTCCCGGGCGAGCGCCGCCGACGTCCGGCTCGACCTGCTCTCGACCGCGACCGTGTCGGCCGACCTGGTCGAAGCCGAGTGCGCGGCCACCCAGAAGGGCCTCACGGGCCAGACCGAACTCGTCGGCCTGGACCTCGGCCGGCTCGACTGGATCGGCGCCCGACCCGCGCCCAACACCACCGTCGACGTCGACCTCGCCGAGGTGGTGCTCAACGAGCAGGTGCGCAACGCCGACGGCAGCCTCACCGTCAACGCCGTCCACGTGACCCTGAGCGGCGCGTCGGGCCCGGTCGGCGACCTGGTGCTCTCGTCGGCCACCTGCGGTCCGGCCGGCCTGCCGATCCCGGCGGCGTCCGGCGCGGGCCTGTGGATCGGGCTCGGCCTGCTCGCCCTGTCCGGCGTGCCCCTCGGCGTGGTGGCACTGCGCCGCCGGCACGAACCCGCGGCGGGCTGAGCCGTGCGCGAGGCCCCCGGCCGCGGTGTCGCGGTCGGCCCGGGAATCGGCTCGTCGGCCGCGACCGGCGCCGGAGTCGCGTGGTGGGTGGTGGCCGCCGCGGTGCTCCGCGTGGCCGGCCCCGCCGCGGCCCGCGGGCGACGAGCGACAGCCGACGAGTAGCGCGCGTGCGCCCCGGCCACGCGCCGACCCCCAGTCGCGCGGCCGGGGCGCCGCACCCACCCGGAACCACCACTCGCAATCGCAGTGAAAGGGAGCAAGGTGAAGGAAGTCGTGCTGCTCGCGGGCACCCGACCCGAAGCGGTGAGGATCGCGCCGGTGGCGCTGGCGCTCGCCGACCACCCGGTGCTCCGGCCCGTGATCGTCCACTGTGGACAGCGCAACGGCGTGGTCGAGCAGGCGCTGGGCGCGTTCGGCCTGGTCGCGGACGTCGAGCTGGACGTGCCGCCGGCCACCGGCGGCCAGGACGGAGTGCCGGCCGGCCTGGTCGCGGAGTTCGACCGGCTGCTGCGCGGGCGCGACCCGGCGGTCGTGCTCGCGCAGGGCGGCACGACCACGGCGCTGGCCGGCGCGCTCGCCGCGTTCTGGCGCGGCATCCCGGTCGCGCACCTGGAAGCCGGGCCGCGCGCGGGCGACCTCGCCGGGCGGTCCCCCGAGGAGGGCGCCCGGCAGCTGATCGCCCGGATCGCCACCCTGCAGCTCGTGCCGACCGACGACGACGCCGCCGCGCTCGTCCGCGAGGGCCTGGCCGACCGCCGGATCGTGGTCACCGGCGACACCGTGGTCGACGCCGTGCAGCAGATCGCCGCCGCCGACCCGCCTGCCCGCGACCCCGACCTCGCGCGGCTCGAACGCGTGCTCGACGAGCGCTCCGAACGCCTCGTGCTGGTCACCGTGCACCGGCGCGAGTCGTGGGGCAGGCCGTTGACGCGCGTGCTGCACGCCGTGCGGGCGATCGCCGACCGGCACCCCGACGTGCGCGTGCTGCTGCCCGCGGACCCGGACCCGCGGGTGCGGGCGGTGGCACGGGCCGTGCTCGGCGGGCACGAGCGGATCGTGGTGACCGACCCGTTGGGCTACTCGGACCTCGTGCGCGCGCTGCGCCGGTCCGCGCTCGTGCTCACGGACTCCGGCGGCATCCAGGAGGAGGCGCCCACGTTCGGCGTGCCGGTGCTGGTGCTGCGCGACACGACCGAGCGGGTCTCCGCGGTGGAGGCGGGCGGGGCGTGGCTGGTCGGCACCGACCCGATCCGGATCATCGCCGAGGCGGGCTGGGTGCTCGGCGCGCGGCTGCGGCTGCCGCGGGGGCGCAACCCGTTCGGCGACGGCCGCGCGGCGATGCGGGTGCGTGGCGCGTTGGAGCGACTCGTCGGTCTGCCGACTGACTTCTCCAGCGCGCCGCTGCCGGTGCGCATCCCGTGCTGACCGCGCTTTGTCACTCGAACAGGTACCGGTTTTCCCCTTGCGGGTGATGTACGCGCGAGATCGTCGGGTCGTGTCCGCCGGAGTTCGATAGTCCTCACGTCCGTGAACAGCAGAAGGGCGACACGATGAAGCAGAACGGAGCGCGCCGGGTCGGCGCCGTGACCGCGGCGCTGGCACTCGGCCTGGTCATCGCCGCGCCACCGGCGTCGGCGGCCAACCCGGCGGGGGTGGCCTCCGTCGGCTCCGCCGAGTTCACCAAGGCGGGCACGCGGGTCACCATCGCGCCGCTGGCGCCGTGCGCGGTCGACGGCACGACGTCGAACTCGTCCGAGGCGGTCAGCCGCACGGGCGTCCGGTTCGGCGCGGGCACGTCGTCGTGCACCACCGCGGTCGCCGACCCGGACAACGGCACGACCACGTCCACGTCCGAGGCGGTCGGTTCGGAGTTCGAGCTGTCGGCGCTGATGTCCGCGGGCGGGCCGCGGCTGCGGGTGGCCAGGTGGAAGGTCACCTGCGTGGGCACCGTGTCCGGCACCAACGCGGGGTGGGCGGCGGACGGCCTGCAGGGCTTCGCGGGGCTGCCCGAGCAGATCCCGACGAACTACGTGCACCAGGTCAAGGCGGGCGACGGCACGGTGCTGGCCACCGCGACGTTCGGCGAGACGACCGTCCCGGACGCGAACGACGGCAGCATCACGATGACCATGCTGCACCTGCGCTTCACCGAGGCGTCCACCGTGACCGGTGACGTCGTCCTCGGCGCGACCGCCTGCTCGCCGACCCCCTGAACCCGCGCGTGCCGAACGCCCGGGCCCCGCGCGTCGAACCTCCAAGGACCTCCGAGTCCACCGTTCAGGACCGCGACCGGCGGACGTGAACACGGAACTCACCCGACCGGAGCGTTCGACTCGCGGGGCCTGAGCGTTCGACTCGCGGGGCCTGAGCGTTCGACACGCGGGGCCCGAGCGTTCGACGCGCGGGCCGGTCAGCCGACGCGAGGGGTGCCCGACAGCGTCACGCCGGCCTCGCCCAGCCGCGTCAACGCGCTGTCCACCGTCGGCTGCGACACGCCCGCCGTCAGGTCCAGCAGCACGGTCGTGGCGAACCCGGCGTTCGCCGCGTCCGTCGCCGTCGCGCGCACGCAGTGGTCGGTGGCGACGCCCACCACGTCCACCTGCTCCACGCCACGCGCCCGCAGCCAGTCCACCAGCTGCTCGCCCGACCGCGAGGAGCCCTCGAACCCCGAGTACGCCGCCGCGTACGCGCCCTTGGAGAACACCTCCTCCACCGCCGTGACGTCGAGCTCCGGGTGGAACGCCGCACCGGCCGTGCCCGCCACGCAGTGCACGGGCCACGAGTCGACGAAGTCCGGCGTCTCGCTGAAGTGCGCACCCGGATCGATGTGGTAGTCGCGCGTCGCCACCACGTGGTCGTACGACGACGAGGCCACGTGCGCCGAGACCGCCGCCGCCACCGCCGCCCCACCGGCCACCGCCAGCGAGCCGCCCTCGCAGAAGTCGACCTGCACGTCCACCACGATCAGCGCCTTGCTCATCTTCCGCCCCCTACAGGAACGTCGTCGGGATCGCGGGCTCGCCGCGGGACAGCTTCAGACCTTCCCACGGCACGGTCACGAGGGCAGCGCGCAGCCGTTCCCGGCTCTCCGCCAACGTGTCCAGGCCGTCCACCCGCCGGCCGGCGCGGACCAGCGGCACGGCCAGCAGCCGGTCGTGCGCGTCCATCGACGGCGCGGAGTCGTGCGGGAACACGACCTCCTCCAACGCCGTCCCGGTCTCCTTGTGCCGCCGCAGCGAGCTCTTGCGCCCGCCGCGCGACTCCTTGTGCGAGCTGCGCTTGGCCACCGGCCGCCCGTCCACCTCGACCAGCTTGTAGACCATGCCCGCGGTCGGCGCGCCGGACCCCGTGACCAGGGACGTGCCCACGCCGTACGCGTCCACCGGCTCCGCGCGCAGCATCGCGATGGAGTACTCGTCCAGGTCGCCCGACACCACGATCCGGGTGTTCCGCGCGCCCAACGAGTCCAGCTGGTCACGCGCCTGCCGCGCCAGCACGCCCAGGTCGCCCGAGTCGATCCGCACCGCGCCCAGCCCCGGCCCCGCCACCTCGACGGCGGTCTTGATGCCGTTGGTGATGTCGTAGGTGTCCACCAGGAGCGTGGTGTCCACGCCCAGCGCCTCGACCTGCGACCGGAACGCCTCCTCCTCGCTGTCGTGCAGCAGGGTGAACGCGTGCGCGCACGTGCCGGCGGTCGGGATGCCGTGCCGCCGCGCCGCCTCCAGGTTCGACGTCGCGGTGAACCCCGCCAGGTACGCGGCGCGGGCCGCCGCCACGGCCGCCTCCTCGTGCGTGCGGCGCGACCCCATCTCGATCATGCGCCGACCGTTGGCCGCGCCCACCATCCGCGCCGCCGCCGAGGCGATGGCGCTGTCGTGGTTGAGGATCGACAGCGCCAGGGTCTCCAGCACCACCCCGACGCCGAACGGCGCCCGCACGGACAGGATCGGCGAGCCCGGGAAGTACAGCTCGCCCTCCGGGTAGCCGTCCACGTCCCCGGTGAACTTGTAGTCCGCCAGCCACGACAGGGTGGCCTCGTCGACCACGTTCGTGCGTTCCAGCAGCTCAAGGTCACGTTCGGTGAACGTGAAGTCGGTGATCGCGTCCAGGAGCCTCCCGGTGCCCGCGACCACCCCGTACCGCCTGCCCTCCGGCAACCGCCGGGCGAAGACCTCGAAGACGCACGGCCGGTCGGCGGTGCCGTCGCGCAGCGCCGCGGCCAGCATCGTCAACTCGTAGTGGTCGGTGAACAGCGACGTCGACATGCGGGGAAGCCTAAGCCGTGGGCCAGGGTGCCCCTGCGGGCTCCACCGCGGACCGGAACATGACACCATTGGCGGTATGACCACGCCCGTCGAGCATGAGCGGACGCAGGTTGACCCGGCCGGCGAGGAGGTCCGCACCGAGGACCGCCCGTGGCAGACCCTGGTCTGGAACGACCCGGTGAACCTGATGTCCTACGTGACGTACGTGTTCCAGAAGCTGTTCGGCTACAGCCGCGACCACGCGACCAAGCTGATGCTGGACGTGCACCACAAGGGCAGGGCGATCGTGTCGTCGGGGAGCAAGGACAAGGTGGAGGCCGACGTGGCCAAGCTGCACGCGGCCGGGCTCTGGGCGACCATGCAGCGTTCGTCGTGAAGAAGTGGACACGCACCGGCGACCAGGTGCTCGGCCGGTTCGACCGGCAGGAAGCAGCCGTGGTGCGCGGCCTGGTGAGCCAGATCCAGGACATGCTGATGGCACGCGCGGAGGAGGCGCCGCAGGACGAGCTGGCGGAGCTGACCGGCATCCGCACCGGCCCGTCCACGCCGCCGGACGACCCGATCCTGGGTCGGCTGCTGCCCGACTTCCACCGGCTCGACCCCGACGCGCCCGATCCGGCCGAGGTCGACTCGGCCAACGCGCTGCGGTCGCTGCACGAGCCCGAGCTGCTCGACCTGAAGACCGGTGTCGCGGCGGTGGTGCTCCAGACGTGCCCGCCCGACGGCGGTGAGGTGCGGCTGGCGCTGGACCAGGCCGAGGCGTGGCTGTCGGCGTTGAACGACGTGCGGCTGGCGTTGGGGACGGCGCTGGACGTGCAGGAGGACATGCCGGACGAGCTGCCGCCGGACGACCCGCGGTCGCCGCACCTGGGTGTGTACCACTGGTTGACGTGGGTGCAGGAGACGCTGATCGAAGCGGTCATGGCCTGATGCTGGTCGGGCGTGCGCCGGGGGCGGTGGTGCTGCTGGCGCCCGCGGGCGCGGTGGCCGGGGTGGACGCCCGGGGCGCGCCGGTCGGCACGCGTGAGCTGGACCTGCTCGACCCGTCGACGTTGGTGCGGCGGGTGCACGCCGTGGTGCTGGGCGGGCCTTCGGCCGTGGACGGCGTCGTGCGCTGGCTGGCCGAGCGCGGCTACGGGTTCCCGGTGGGCACGCGCCCGTTCGAGGTGGTCCCGATCGTGCCGGCCGCGGAGGCCTTGGGCCTGCCTCCGGCCGACGGCTACGAGGTGTGCGCGTCCGCCGTGCCCCTCGACGTGCCCGCGCTGGCCCTGATCGGCTCGACCGCCGTCGGCCTGGTCGTGGTGGACGCCGACCTGGACCCGGCGGAGTGCCGGAGGGTCGCGATGTCCGCGCACGACGCCTTCGCCCGCGCCGGCGTGACCGTGCCCGCCACCGTCTTCGCGGTGGCCACCGGCAACCCGACCGGCACCCCGCTGAACGACCTCTGCACCACCGCCACCACCGCCCTCCACCACGCCACCGGCCGGTCCTGAGCGCTCGACTCACGCGTCCTGCGTTCCGGTCAGGCTCGTCCTACGTTCGGAAACCTGAGTTCAACGCCCGCGAAGCGGGTAACCCGGCGGTATGGCGGGTGTGCAGAGGGCGTTCAGGTGGGTGCGGACCAGTCCGGCGGTCGGCAAGGCGGCCGGTGCGCTGGCGGAGGCGGTGCCGGCGACGTTGCGCAGGCGCGAGGTGACCGACCTGCTGCGGGCACGGGCGCTCGGCCGGCCCGTGCACCCGGCGCTGGTGGCGCTGCCCATCGGGCTGTACGCGGCGTCGGCGGCGCTGGACCTCATGCCGGGCAGCGGCAAGGCGGCCCGCGCCGTGATCGGCGCCGGGCTGGCGATCGCGCCCGCCGCCCTGGCCACCGAACTGGCCGAGTACGGCACGTTGGGCGAGGAGCAGCGGCGCACGGCGTTCGTGCAGCTGACGGCCAACGCGGCGGCGAACGTGTGCTACCTCACGTCCTTCCGCCTCCGCGGCCACGGCTTCGGCGTCGTGGCCAGGGCCGTCTCGGCCCTCGGGCTCGCGGCCCTCGGCGCGGGCGGTCTGCTCGGCGTCCGGACGGCCGATCCCGCCGCACCCGGAGACGTGCGCGAACCGGTGTAGTGCGGGTTCTCACACGGCGGGACACCTTCCCCCACCACGTAGGATGGTGGGGTGCTGGTGATTCGCCGTGACCTCGTGGACGCGATGGTGGCGCATGCCCGTCGCGACCACCCGGACGAGGCATGCGGGATCATCGCGGGCCCGGAGGGCTCCGACCGCCCGGAGCGGTTCATCGCGATGGACAACGCCGAGCGCTCGCCGACGTTCTACCGCTTCGACTCGATGGAGCAGCTGCGCGTCCACCGCGAGATGAGCGCCAACGACGAGGAAACGATCGTCGTCTACCACTCGCACACCGCGACCGAGGCGTACCCGTCCCGCACGGACGTCTCCTACGCGAGCGAGCCCCAGGCGCACTACGTGCTCATCTCCACCCGTGACCCGGAGCAGCACGAGCTGCGCTCCTACCGGATCGTGGACGGCGTGGTGACCGAAGAGCCGGTCGAGGTCGTGGAGTCGTACATGTTCGCCCACACCGGCGCCGACGACACGCCCGACTGTCCCTGAGCCCTCCAGGTGCGCCCGCGCACCACACGTGGCACCACCTCACCAAACCCGGCTCCTCGGAGGTTCCAGCATGGCCGTCACCGTCTCCATCCCCACGATCCTGCGCACCCACACCGGTGGGCAGAAGTCCGTCGAGGCCGCGGGCGCGACGCTCGCGGAGGTCATCGACGACCTGGAGACCAACCACGGTGGCCTGAAGCAGCGCCTGGTCAAGGAAGGCGCGCTCCACCGGTTCGTCAACGTCTACGTCAACGACGAGGACGTGCGGTTCGCGGGCGGCCTCGGCGCCGCGGTCAAGGACGGCGACACCGTGACGATCCTCCCGGCCGTCGCGGGCGGCTGACCCCACCCCGGAAGGACCCACTGCGGAGGAAGCGATCGTGGCCCGGTACGAGTCACTGCTCGACACCGTCGGCGGCACGCCCCTGGTGGGGCTGCCCCGGCTGTCGCCGTCGAAGGACGTGCGGCTGTGGGCGAAGCTGGAGGACCGCAACCCGACCGGCTCGATCAAGGACCGCCCGGTCCTGATGATGATCGAGGAGGCCGAGCGGAACGGGGTGCTCACGCCGGGCTGCACGATCCTCGAGCCGACGTCGGGCAACACCGGCATCGCCCTCGCCATGGCCGCCAAGCTCAAGGGCTACGGCCTGGTGTGCGTGATGCCGGAGAACACGTCCACCGAGCGCAAGCAGCTGCTGCAGGCCTACGGCGCGCGGATCGTGTTCTCGCCTGCGGCGGGCGGCTCGAACCAGGCCGTGGCGCTGGCGAAGGAGCTCTCCGCGCAGAACCCGGACTGGGTGATGCTCTACCAGTACGGCAACCCGGCGAACCCCGGCGCGCACTACCACGGCACCGGGCCGGAGCTGCTGAAGGACCTGCCGACGATCACGCACTTCGTCGCGGGCCTGGGCACCACCGGCACGCTGGTCGGCGTCGGTCGCTACCTGCGCGAGCACAAGCCGGACGTGCAGGTCATCGCGGCCGAGCCGCGGTACGGCGAGCTGGTGTACGGGCTGCGCAACCTCGACGAGGGCTTCGTGCCCGAGCTGTACGACGCCGAGGTGCTGACCGGTCGCTACTCGGTCGGCTCGTACGACGCGCTGCGCCGCACCCGGCAGCTGCTGGAGGTGGAGGGCATCTTCGCGGGCATCTCCACCGGCGCGATCCTGCACGCGGCGCTGGCCGCGGCGGAGAAGGCGGCGGCGCGCGGTGAGTCTGCGGACGTGGCGTTCGTCGTCGCGGACGCGGGGTGGAAGTACCTGTCCACCGGCGCGTACGCGGGGACGTTGGACGAGGCCGCGGAACGGCTCGACGGTCACCTCTGGGCCTGAGGCCCGAGA
The DNA here is from genome assembly GCF_055603705.1 of Actinosynnema sp. NPDC037264. Lineage (NCBI taxonomy): Bacteria > Bacillati > Actinomycetota > Actinomycetes > Pseudonocardiales > Pseudonocardiaceae > Actinosynnema > Actinosynnema sp. NPDC037264. The sequence goes on from NZ_JBVJVK010000024.1 coordinate 75,655, forward strand.
AGGGAGAAGGGCCCCGCGGGCATGTGCGGGGCCCTTCTCGTCTCAGCCGATCGCGCACGCGACGCCGTTGAGCGTGAACGAGCTCGGCTTGTCCGTGTTGCCGTTGTGGGTGGCCTGGAACCCGATGCCGACGGACGCGCCCGCGGCGAGCGCGCCGTTGTAGGACGCGTTGCGCGCCGTGACGGCGCCGCTGGTGGGGGAGTAGGTGGCGTTCCACCCGCTGGTGATGGTCTGCCCACTGGGCAGGGTGAACGCGAGCTGCCAGCCGTTGATCGCGTTGGTGGACGTGTTGGCGATGGTGATGCTCGCGGTCAGGCCGGTGTTCCAGCTGTTGACGCCGTAGGTGACCTTGCAGCCGCCGGGCGGCGGGGTGGTCGTGGTCGTCGTGGTTGTGGTCGTGGTGGTGGTCGACGTCGTCGTGGACGTCGTGGTCGTGGTGGTGTCGCCGGGCTTGTCCAGCCCGAAGAACTGGATGGCGCGCAACGCCATGCCCGCGCCCATCAGGTTGTGGCCGGTGCCCTGCATGGAGATGGCCTCGACCTTGTCGCCGTAACGGGTGCGCGTCCACCCGGACTGCGGGCTGTCGCTGGAGGTCGGCGTGGTGGACAGGCCGTGGACGTTGGTCCACTGGTCGATCGTCTCGCCGAAGTTCGGGTACCGCAGCGTGTCGTCCGCGGTGCCGTGCCAGAGCTGCACGCGCGGCCGGGCGCCGCTGTAGCCGGGGTACATGCCGCGGGCGAGGTTGCCCCACTCCTGCGGCGTGCGCAGCACCTGGCCGTTGGCGCAGGCGCTGTTCCAGCCCGAACCGTCGGTGGTGGCGAAGCAGGTGGCGGGCACGCCCGCGAACGCGGCGCCCGCGGCGAACACGTCCGGGTAGTTGCCCAGCATGACGTTCGTGGTCATGGCGCCGGACGAGACGCCGGTGACGAACACGCGGCCCGTGTCCCCGTTGTAGCGCTGGAGCACGTACCGGACCATCGACATCAGGCCGACCGGGTCGCTGCCGCCGTCGCGCCGCAGCGCCTGCGGGCTCGACACGTCGAAGCACTGCCCGCTTCGCGTCGCCGACGGGTAGATCACGATGAAGCCGTACTGGTCGGCCAGCCGGGCGAAGTCCGTGCCCGAGTGGAACGCCGGGCCGGTGCCCGTGCAGTAGTGCACGGCCAGCAGCACGCCCGGCCTGGCCTGGGTGCGGTCCGGCACGTACAGGTGCATGCGCAGGTTGCTGGGGTTGGCGCCGAAGCCGGTGACCTCGGTCAGCGTGGCGGCCGACGCCTGCGGTGCGGCGACGAGGGCCAGCACGAAGGCCGCGGCGACGGCCAGGGAGCTCACGATCGCGCCGAGGACCTTCACGGGGCCACCACCCGTCCGGCGCCGTCGATGCGGCCGGGGCAGAGGTTCTTGGCCGCCAGGCCCTGGACGATGCGCGGCACCGCGTTGACCGTGTTCTGGTAGCTCGCGTGCATGAGCACGATGCCGCCTGCGTTCGCGCTGGTCGCGGCGCGCACGATGGCGTCGGTGGACGCGCCGTTCCAGTCCTGCGTGTCGACCGACCAGATGACCTGGGTCAGGCCGAGCCTGCGCGCCTCGGTCTGCACGGTGGAGTTCGTCGCGCCGTAGGGCGGGCGGAACAGCGTCGGCGTCTGGCCGGTGGCGTTGCGGATCGCGTTCTGGGTGTCGCCGAGCTCCTTGGCCACGGCGGCGGCGCTCAGGTTCGTCAGGTACGGGTGCGACCACGAGTGGTTGCCGACCCACATGCCCGCCTGCGCGGTCTCGCGCGTCAGTTGCGGCTGCTGCTGCACGCGTGAGCCGAGGTCGAAGAACGTGGCCCGCGCGCCCGCCGAGCGCAGCGCGCTCAACAAGGGACGGGTGAACTGCGCGTTCGGACCGTCGTCGTAGGTCAGCGCGACGTACCCGTTGCAGGCGAGCGCGACCGGCCCCGCTTCCGGGGCGGGCGCGGCACCCGCGGTGTTCGCGGACAGCAGTGGCGCGATCACCAGCAGCACCACGGCCAGAAGGGTCCTCATGACCATTCCCTCCTCCTTGAGGATCACGGCGTGAGTTGTCGTCACTATGTGTCGCGGACTGGTCGCGGACAATGAGTTTCGTGAATGTTGCGAGTCTCAAATGGCGTGATGAGCTGCGGCAACGACCGGTGCGCCCGTCCGGTCGCGCCGGCTGCGCCCGGAAACTTTCGACCGGTGGCGCCGTGGTGGGTCCTAATCTTCCGAGTGACGTCCCGAGGTAATGGCGAAACAGGGCCCGGCCGTCCTCGCGGAATTGCCGCGTTACCGAATGCGCTTCGGAAAGCCGCAGGCCCGTACAGGCTCCCGACCTCGGTTGATGCATTCGAGTGAACCTGTGTGGCGGTCGATTACAATGGCCGGCACCCACGGTGTTCCCGCATTTTTGCCGTCCTCGGTCCTGCTATCGTTTAGCCCATGCAATTGACGGTGCTCGGGTGTGCGGGCAGCGCGCCGGGACCCGATCTGCCGACCTCCGGGTACCTGGTGGAGGCGGGCGGCGTGCGGATCGTGATGGAGCTCGGCAGCGGGGTGTTCGGCCCGCTCACGCGGCTCTGCGACCCGTTCGAGCTCGACGCCGTGCTGCTGTCGCACCTGCACCTCGACCACTGCGCCGACTTCGGCTCGCTCGCCGTGCACCGGCGCGAGCACCCGGAGCCGCCCTACGACGTCACCGAACGCCGGTTGCCGGTGTTCGCGCCGTCGCACGCGCCGTCCCGCCTGGCCAACGCGCACGCCGCCGACCGGGCCTCGCTGGCGACGACGGACCTGGCCGAGACCTTCGACTTCGTCCCGCTCGCGCCCGGCCGGTACGCCATCGGCCCGGTGGAGGTCGAGGTGGCCGCCATGCGCCACATCTGCGAGGCCTACGGGTTCCGCATCACCTACGGCGGCGCGTCGCTGGTGTTCTCCGGCGACACGGTGCCGTGCCCGGAGCTGGTGCGGCTGGCCGAGGGCGCCGACCTGCTGCTGGCCGACTCGGCGTGGCGCGAGCAGGCGGGCCGCGCCGACTACCTGCACATGAGCGGGCAGGAGGCGGGCGAGGTGGCCAAGGCCGCCGGCGTCGACCGCCTGGTCCTGACCCACGTCCTGCCGTGGTCGGACCACGACGGCGTGCTGAGCGACGCGGCGGAGGCGTTCCCGGGCCCGGTCGAGCTGGCCGCGCCGGGCGCCACCTACACCCTCTAGCCGCCGGTCACCGAGCTAGCGCCTGTTTCACAAGTCTCGTTCGATGAGAGTCGCGCCTGAGGTGGTTCCCGGCGGTGCGGCCGAATGGGCCGCATACCGCTGTTGTATGTGGCCCATTCGGTCGTGCCCCCGGGGGCCGCCTCAGGCCCGACTATCGCGAACACGGACTTGTGAAACAGGCGCTAGCCCGCGAACGCGGTCGACGGCAGGCCCTCGCCGACGCCCGGCAGCACCAGGACCGAACCGGCCAGCTCGCTCAACGCGTCACCGCTCAACCCGACGCGCGCGGTCGTCACGTACAGGTCGGTGAAGTCCGCGCCGCCGAACGCGCACGCCGTCGGCTGGCCGACCGGCAGCTCGACCTCCCGGTCCAGCACGCCGTCCGGCGTGTACCGGTGCAACGCCGCACCGCCCCACAGCGCGACCCAGATCGCGCCGGACGCGTCCACGGTGAGGCCGTCGGGCAGCCCGCGCGGCACGTCGACCAGCGGACGGCGGTTGGTCGCCTCACCGGTCTCGCGGTCGTAGTCGAGGACGTCGATCCGCCGCTCCGCCGAGTCGATGTAGTACATGAGCGCGGCGTCGGGGCTCCAGCCGATGCCGTTGCTGACGCTCACCTTGTCCAGCACGACCTTCGCGTCGCCGCTCGGCTCCACGCGGGCCAGCCAGCCGCCGGGGTCCTCGTCGTACCGCATCGTGCCCGCCCACAGCCGGCCCGCCGGGTCGATCGCCGCGTCGTTGCCCCGCACGCCGTCGCGGGCCCAGTAGACGAGCCACGTCTTGACGCCGTCCCGGTCGATCAGCGCCACGCCGTCGCGCAGGTTCAGCACCAGGCCGCCGCGGGTCCGTGGCTTGGCCGCGCCCACGTGCTGCGGCACTTCGAGGACGGCGTCGTCGTCGCGCGAGGGGTTGTACCGGTGCACCTCGCTGCCGAGGACGTCCACCCAGAGCAGCGTTCCGCTGGCGTGGTCCCACGTGGGGGCCTCACCCAGTTCCGCTTCGGCCCGCACCGCCACATCGATCGACACCGGCACAGCCTACGGTCACGCACCGGTCGCTTATGGGCGAAAGACGGAGAAGTCACGCTGGGCGGAAGTCCGGCTGAACCACCGGATCCACGCGTAGCCTGGTGACGTGGATCCCACCGGCCCCTTCACCCCGCCGACGCCCGACCCGGTGGTCGCCGCGCCCAAGCAGGCCAAGCCCTTGGCCAAGCGCGTCGTGCCGCCGAGGCCCGTGCTGTCGGCCGTGGTCGTGCTCGGCTTCGTCGGCCTGCTCTACGTCGTCGAGGCGATCGACACCGTGCTCGGCGGCCGGCTCGACGACGACGGCGTGATCCCGCGTGATTTCAGCGAGTGGGACAACATCCTGTGGTTCCCGCTGCTGCACGGCGACTGGACCCACCTGACCGGCAACGCGGTGCCGCTGCTCGTGCTGTCCTACCTGGCCACCTCCGCCGGGATCAAGCAGTTCTTCCAGGTCACCGCGGTCATCTGGCTGACCAGCGGCCTCGGTGTGTGGATCTTCGGCTCCTACGGCAGCCACATCGGCGCGTCCGGCCTCGTCTTCGGCTTCCTGGTGTTCCTGCTGGTGCGCGGCATCTTCGCGCGCAGCCCGCTGCAGATCCTGCTGGCCGTGGTCGTCTTCGCGGTCTACGGCGCGGCGCTGTGGGGCGTGCTGCCGGGCCAGCCGGGCATCTCCTGGGAAGGCCACCTGTTCGGCGCGCTCGGCGGCGTCCTGGCGGCGTGGGGCGTCGCCCGGGATGCCAGGAAGAGCGCCCGGACTACGCTCGACGCGTGACCGTCACCGCCGATTCGCCCATCGCGATCTTCGACTCCGGCGTCGGCGGGCTGACCGTCGCACGGGCGATCATGGACCAGTTGCCGGGCGAGCGGATCCGCTACGTCGGCGACACGGTCAACTGCCCGTACGGCCCGCTGCCCATCGCCGAGGCGCGCAAGTACGCCCTCGAAGTGATGGACCGGCTGGTCGCCGACGGCGCGAAGCTGCTGGTCATCGCCTGCAACACGGCGTCCGCGGCCTGCCTGCGCGACGCGCGCGAGCGCTACGACATCCCGGTGGTCGAGGTCGTGCTGCCCGCCGTGCGCCGGGCGGCCGCCACCACGCGCACGGGCCGGATCGGCGTCATCGGCACGGCGGGCACGGTCGCGTCCGGCGCGTACCAGGACGCGTTCGCCGCCGCACGGGACATCGAGGTCACCGCGGTCGCGTGCCCCCGGTTCGTGGACTTCGTGGAGCGCGGCACCACCTCCGGCCGCCAGGTGCTGGGCCTGGCCCAGGCCTACCTGGAACCGCTGCAGCGGGCCGAGGTCGACACGCTCGTCCTCGGCTGCACGCACTACCCGCTGCTGACCGGCGTGCTGCAGATCGTGATGGGCGACGGCGTGACGCTCGTCTCCAGCGCCGAGGAGACCGTGAAGGACGTCGTGCGGGTGCTCACGGAGCGCGACCTGTTCCGCGACGGCGACCCCGACCAGCGGTTCAGCTGCACCGGTCCGGTCGAGCCGTTCGCCAGGCTGGCACGCCGATTCCTGCCCGGGTTGGAAAAGGCGACCTTCCACGCCCACGGCTGACCTGGCACGCTCCACGGGTGCTGTTGACCATCCTCGGCTGCTCGGGCAGCCTGCCGGGACCGCACGGGCCCGCATCCGGCTACCTCGTCGAGGCGGAGGGCTGCCGACTCGCGATCGAACTGGGCAGCGGGGTCCTGGCGTCGCTGCAGACGCGTCACGACGCGTTCTCGTTGGACGCCCTGCTGTTCTCCCACCTGCACCCGGACCACTGCGCCGACTTCACCACCCTCGCCGTCATACGCCGCTACCACACCCACCCGCCGTACGACACGCGAGAACGACGGCTGCCCGTGCACGGGCCCGCCGAGGCCGCCGACCGGTTCGCCCGCGCGTACGCGGAGACGGCCGACGAACTGCTCACCACGGACCTGGGCGACGTGTTCGAGTTCCACACCGTCGCCGACGGCGCGGTGACCCGCATCGGGCCGTTCGAGATCACGGCCGTCCGGGTGGACCACCCGACCGAGACCTACGGGTTCCGCATCGCCACCAAGACGGCGACGTTGGCCTACACCGGTGACACGGGGCCGTGCGAGGCGTTACGCGGCTTGGCGCGCGACGTGGACGTGCTGCTGTCCGAGGCGACGTGGACGCACTCCGACGACCGGCCGCCCGGCACGCACCTGTCCGGGGTGCAGGCGGGTGAGGTGGCGGCGGACGCCGGTGTCGGGCGGCTGCTGCTCACGCACATCGCGCCGTGGACCGATCGCGACGCCGTGCTGGCCGAGGCGCGCAGCCGCTTCGCCGGGCCGGTCGACGTGGTCAACCAAGGCGACACCTACGCGGTTGACCGGTCGGAGGTGCGGGTAATCGGCGGCCATGGCAACTGATGTCGTCGAGCTGATCCTGGCCGACCACCGCAAGTTCGAGGAGCTGTTCCGGGCGCTGCGCGACCGGAACACCGACCGCTCGGCGGTGCTCGGCGAGTTGGCGGCGCTGCTGGTGGCGCACGCGGAGGCCGAGGAGTCCAAGGTGTACCCGGCCCTCAAGCGGTACAAGGAAGTCGACAACGCCGAGGTCGACCACGGCGCGGAGGAGCACGCCGAGGGCCACCAGGCGTTGCTGGCGCTGATGGAGGTCGAGGACACCGGCTCCGAGGAGTGGGAGGACAAGCTGGAGGAGCTGGTCCAGGCGCTCAACCACCACGTGGACGAGGAGGAGCGGACGATCCTCAACGACGCGCGGCAGGAGGTGTCCGACGAGCGGCGCGACGAGCTCGGCCGGCTGTTCACGGAGGTCCGGCAGAGCCGGTTGGACGACGACTGCGGTGACATCGGCTACGTCCGCAAGATCGCGGCAGCCACGGAGGATCGGATCGACTAACGTCGATGGGGTGTCGAACGTCGAGGTGCGTCGGGTCGGTCAGCACGACTTCGTGGCCACGAACGACCGGGGCGCGTCGGTGCGCGTCGGCCGCAAGGGCGCCGAGGGCGCGTTCACGCCGGTGGAGCTGCTGCTCGCGGCGGCGGCGGGCTGCGCGGTGGTGACGGCGGAGACGCTCGTGACCCGCCGCGTGGACGGCGACCTGGTGGCGCGCGCGGACGACGTGCGCTCGGCGGACGGGCACTCGCTGACCAGCGTGCCGGTCGCGCTCGACTACGACATCTCCCAGCTGGACGCCGACCAGCGCGCCGCCCTGGAGACCGCCGTCCTCCGCGCGATCGACCAGCTGTGCACCGTCACCCGCACGTTGAAGGCCGCCCCGCCGACCCCGCTGACGCTGCCCGCCTGACCCGCGAGCGTCCTGCGTTCCGGACCTGTGAGCCGGGCGTAGGACGCTCGCGGGGTCAGATGGTGCTCACGTAGTCGTAGACGGCGTTGGTGCCGCTGTGGCCGATGCGGACGGTCTGGACGATCGTGGCGGCGCCGGCGGCGATGACCAGGACGGCGACGACCGTCGAGATCCGGCGCCAGGTCTTCGGCACGGCCGAGTCCTCGACCGCGGCCGCGCGTTCGCGGTCGGCCAGGCGGCCGGCGACGAGCAGGGCCACCACGACCACGCCGAAGCCCAGCGCGAACGGCAGCAGGTCGTTGCCGAGGTCGGCGTGCCGCTGGGCCGCCGGGTCCTGGAAACCCGCCGCCTGCATCTTCGCGATCAGCTGCTCGCCCGCCCACTGCGCCAGCGGCACCGAGCCGACCGCCACCAGCGTCACGCCCAGCAGGGGCCACGCGAACCGCTGCCGCCACCGGGGCACCACGGCCAGCGCGGCGGCGCCCAGCGCGGCCGACGGGAGCAGCACCACCACCGCGTGGACCAGCAGCGGGTGCGCGGGGAGACCGAAGATCGTCACCAGGTCGTCTGCGAGTGCCATGTCTCTCCCTACGCCGGTGGGTTGCTCCCGGGTTCAGCGACATAGGGTAGTGCCGTGCTGAGGACCGATGGCAGGAACGACGACGTACTGCGCGACATCCGGATCACCCGCGGCTTCCAGCAGTGGCCCGCCGGGTCGGTGCTGATCGAGTTCGGCAACACGCGGGTGTTGTGCGCGGCCAGCGTGACCGAGGGCGTGCCGCGGTGGCGGTCCGGCTCGGGTCTCGGCTGGGTGACCGCCGAATACGCGATGCTGCCCTCCGCCACGCACACGCGCAGCGACCGTGAGTCGGTGAAGGGGCGGATCGGGGGACGCACGCACGAGATCAGCCGCCTGATCGGGCGATCTCTGCGGGCGTGCATCGACCTGGCCGCGCTCGGCGAGAACACCATCGTGATCGACTGCGACGTGATCCAGGCCGACGGCGGCACCCGCACCGCCGCCATCACCGGCGCGTACGTGGCCCTGGCCGACGCCGTCACCTGGCTGGGCGCCGCCGGCCGCCTGGCCGACCCCCAGCCGCTCTCGTGCGCGGTGTCGGCGGTGTCGGTCGGCGTCGTGGACGGCCGCGTGCGCCTGGACCTGCCGTACGAAGAGGACTCGCGCGCCGAGGTCGACATGAACGTCGTCGCGACGGACGCCGGCACGTTGATCGAGGTGCAGGGCACCGGCGAGGGCGCGACCTTCGCGCGGTCGACGTTGGACAAGATGCTCGACCTGGCCCTGGCCGGCTGCGCCGAGCTGAACCGCATCCAGGCCGAGGCGCTGGCCCTGCCCTACCCCGGCGTCCTGCCCGAGCCGAAGGCGAAGAAGAAGTGAAGCTGCTCCTGGCCTCGCGGAACAAGAAGAAGCTCGGCGAACTGCGCCGCATCCTGTTGGCCGAAGGGCTGGCGGGGATCGAGGTCGTCGGTCTGGACGACGTGCCGGAGTTCCCGGAGGCGCCGGAGACCGATCCGACCTTCGAGGGCAACGCCCTGGCCAAGGCCCGTGACGCGTTCGACGCCACCGGCCTCCCCTCGGTCGCGGACGACTCCGGCATCGCGATCGACGCGTTGAACGGCATGCCGGGCGTCCTGTCCGCCCGCTGGTCCGGCCGGCACGGCGACGACCAGGCCAACCTGGACCTGGTGCTCGGCCAACTGCGCGACGTCCCGGACGAGCGCAGGGGAGCGGCCTTCGTGTGCACGGCGGCGTTCGTGGCGGGCGACGGCGTCGAGACCGTCGTGCGCGGCGAGTGGCGGGGCACGATCACCCGCGAACCGGCCGGCGAGAACGGCTTCGGCTACGACCCGATCTTCCGCCCGGAGGGCCACGAGGTGACGTCGGCCGAGCTGACCCCGGACCAGAAGGACGAAATCTCCCACCGGGGCCGCGCCCTGCGCCTCCTCCTGCCCCACCTGCGGCAGCTGGCTCAGTTGAAGTAGCTAACCCTCACGCCGGGGCCGAGCACGTCCAAACCGATGTGCTCGTCCCGGCTCGAGAGGCTGAGTTCCAGGGTCATGCCCCGAATGGGCCCCAGGTCGAGCGGCTCGGACCCGGCGATCAGCCTCAGCTCTCGCAGCTTCTTGAGACCGGTCACGGGATCGAGGCGCTGCGCGATCTTGCCTCCCAGTTGGAGCCTTTCGAGGCCCGGTAGGTGGTCGGCGATGTCGTCGAGCATCTCCGGCGTCGCGCCCCAGTACAGGCCGAGGTTGCGCAGAGGCAGGTGGCGCAGGGGCGCGAGGCTCGTGCCCGCCTCGGGGAGAAAGTTGACGGCGAGGTAGTTGAGCTTCCGCAGTCGTGCCACCCCATTGAGCTCGGCCAATCTGCCCAGAACCAGCTCCTCCAGGTCCGGGAGGGCTTCGAGCGCACCGAGATTGCGGTAGTCCTGCCCGCCCAGGATGATCAGCTGCTGGAGTTCGGTGTGCTCCGTCAGCGGGGCGAGGTCGATGTCGCCTTCCACGTCCTGGTACAGGTACTTCAGGTGCGGAACGCCTCGGACCAGTCGGAAATCGGCGTGCGGTCCGGCCAGCCGCAAAGTCGTCCAGGACAGGTGCCGGAGCAGGGCCAGGTGCTTCACCAACCGGGCCTCGGTCACGTGGATGGTGCCGGACCGCAGCGGCGCGTCGGCCAACACCTCCCGGGCGTACCGCTCCGGGTCGAAGTACGCCCACGCCTTGGCCACCTCCAGCTGCACGGCCCGCCTGCCGTCCTGGGCGTAGCGGGAGAGTCGGGGGATGGCGTCCGCGCTGCCCGTCAGGGCCACGGCGCGAGTGGTGGCGGCGGCAGCGGCTTCGGAGAGGCCGTCCAGGGTGTCTGGCAGGTAGCGCAGCACCCGGTGGCCGATGGACGCCAGGGAACGGGTCTCCCGGACGCTCCGGGGCGGCACCAAGTAGTCGCGGATGACCCGGTCGATCCGCTGGTGCACCTCGGCGTCCACGTCGGTGACCGTCTCCAGGCACGCCGCCGCCAAGAGCCGCAACCGCCGGGCGTGGCGGGGTTCCGCATCCGCACGGTCCAGGATGGCGGTCAGCAGGGCCCGGGTCTGCGAGCGCTTCCCGTGACCGCACGCCATCACCACGGTCTCGCGCCAGGTGTCCAAGTGGGCGTTACCGGCCAGCGTCTCGATGTGCTCCTGCTCGGTGGCCTCGCTCGCCGCCAGGTACTCCTGGAACGTCCGGTGCACGAAGTCGACCCGGCCCGGCACCGGCTCGCGCAGCACCCCGCTCCGCTCCAGCAGGTGCGCCAGCACGACGTCCGCCGAGGAATCCACCGTGGGCATCGAAGGCAGCTTCATGGACACGAAGGAGACCGCCCGATCCAGCGGCAGCTCGGACCTGCCCGCCTGGATCAGCCGCCACGCCAAGTCCCGCAGCAGCACGGTCTTCTCGGTCCCGCTCAACATCCCGGCGATCTGACGTTCCGCGTCCCTCAAGTCCAGCAGCATGGTCAACGCCGCCTGGTACAGCTCCATCCGGCTCTGCGGCAGCTCCGAGGTCCGCCCCAGGTTCAACGCGCACAACATCGCGCACAACAACGGCGACGCGGCCAGCGCGCGCAGGTGCGGCCGGTTGTCCAACTGCCGCAACAACCGCCGCTCCGCCACCGGCAGGTCCTCCGGCGCACAGGGCAACGACTCGGCGTCCCGCGCGGCCCCGTGCCAGCGCTGGAGGAACACCCGCACGTCGGCCGGGCTCAGCTGCTCCAGCAACACCGAGCCGAAACCCTCGTCGTGCAGCCACCGCTGATCCGCCGCCGCCGGCCGGGACGTCACCACCACCCGTGCCGAGGGGAACGCCGTCACCAGCTCCCGCAACCACTCCCGCACCAGCCGACGCCGACCCGCCGGCACCTCGTCCACCCCGTCGACCAGCACCAACCCGTGCCCGGACCGCAGCACGCGGTGCACCCACCCGGTGGGCATGAGCCCGGCCAGCCACCCCGCCGCGTGGTCCAGGAACTGCTCGGGCCGCGGCAGCGGCGAGTCCGCGTACCGGCGCAGCCGCACCACCAGCGGCACCAGGCCGTTCCACGACGCCAACCGGTCGGTGAACGCCTCCCGCGCCGCCGTCACGGCCAGCCAGTCCAGCAGGGTCGTCTTGCCCGACCCGGCCTCGCCGCGCACCAACGTGCGGTCGGCGTTGCCGATGGCCGCCTCGACCCGCAGCGAGCCGTGCCCGCGGTCGACGTCGGCGCCGAACCAGCGGTCGAACTCGAAGCGCGAGCCGCGCTGGTCCTGGTCGGTGACGCTCAGGCTCAGGTAGGCGACGCTCAACGCGAGCTTCGGCCGGTGGCGCATGGTCAGACCGAGCAGCTCCAGCCGGTCCAGGGCGTTGCCGACGTAGCGCAGGTACTCGTCGCGGAACTCCTCGTCGGTGTCCACGCCGGTCGGCGCGTGCAGGCTGGTGCGCGGCAGCCGGGACAGCACGTCCTCCAGCAACGCGGCCTGCTGCGAGGCACGGGCCAGCACCTCGGCCAGCGCCCGCGGCTGGAACGCCGGCAGGTGCCGGATCACCTGCACCAGGTAGCGGCACGCCTGGTCCAGCGCGACCTCGTACAACCGGGTCGCCTGCTCGGACAGCCCGGCGTCGCGCACGAGCGTCGCCCGCACCCGCCGGGCCAGCAGCTCGGGGTCGGCGTCGGCGGCCAGCAGCGCCTCGTCGGACAGGTCCAGCTCGCCCAACGCGTCGACCACGGCGTCCAACGCCGCCGTCACCTCACCGGGCGGCAACGACGCGAACTTCGCCGCCAGCAGCGGTTCGAGCTGGTCACCCACCTGGTGGCCGATTCCCGCGATCAGGTGATCCAAGCGGTCACGCCCGCGGATCGACGAGAGCTCCTCGGCGGCCAGCGAGGCCAACGACGCCGTGCGGTCGCGCGACGCCCGTCGACGTGACAGCCAGGCCTTCGCCGCGTGCTGCGCGACGGCCTCACCGATCTTGCCGGCCGCCGCCTCCAGAATGGCGATGGTGCCCTCCCCGTGCTCCGAACCGACAGGTTCGAGCAGGGGAGGGCACCCGGCAATCGGTCGTACGGGTGATCAGGCGGGCAGTTCGCGCAGCAGCTTGGCCACGTGCCCGGTCGCGCGCACGTTGTACATGGCCTTCTCGATCTTCCCCTCGGGGCCGACCAGGAACGTCGAGCGGATCACGCCCATGACTGTCCGGCCGTAGTTCTGCTTCTCCCCGAACGCGCCCCACTCGGCCAGCACCTTGCGGTCGACGTCGGACAGCAGCGGGAAGTTCAGGCCCTCCGCGGCGGCGAACTTGGCCAGCTTCTCCGGCTTGTCCGGCGAGATGCCGACGACCTCGTAGCCCGACGACGCGAGGTCGCCGATGCTGTCGCGGAAGTCGCACGCCTGCTTGGTGCAGCCCGGCGTGCCCGCGGCCGGGTAGAAGTAGACGACCACGGAGCGGCCGGCGTAGTCGGAAAGCGAGACGGGCTTGCCCTCGCTGTCGGGCAGCGTGAACGCCGGGGCCTGGTCGCCCGGTGACAGGCGCTTCTGCTCGGTCATGGCCCCAGACGCTACAAGGTCAGGCGACGCCCTCGAACGTCGCGCTCGGGTCCTGGTTGGCGCCGTTCGGCTCGACCACGAGCTGCAACCGCACCGGGTCGGCGGGCACGGCGAACGCCATCGTCAGCACGGTCTCCGCACCGGGCGCCACCTCGTTGACCCCGGCGCCGACGCCGTTGAGCCCCTGCACGGAGTCGCGCACCTCGGCGACCGGGTGACCGTCGACCAACGCGCGCACGGACAGCTGGCTGGTGCGGTAGGCGGTCTTGGTGCCGTTGACCACGGTCAGCGTGAACACCGCGGTGCGCGGGGACTGCGGGAACGACGTCTCGCTCGGTCTCAGCGACCTGGGCGGCGACACGGTGACCGCCATGCCGTTGCCCCAGACCCGCTGCGCGCCGAACGCCGTGAACGAGGCCGACGACGGCTCGTCACCGCGCTGCTCGGCCACCGCGGACGGACCGGGGGGCGTGGAAATGTCGGAGGGGTCCGCACATCCCGCCATTGCCAGGCCTAGGCACACGCCGACGGCCAGTCTGGCGAACTTCACGAACCTCCCCTTCCCGCCCCGGCGGTGGGCTTGACTGCGACTGCCACCACCATGACGGTGTCGGGGGTTGCCCGGTGACCGAACCGGGGCCTTGATTCGCACCTGGTGCCGGCCTGTGGCCAAGCCGTGATGACGCACGGCTGCCCGCGTGGGCGGCGCCACACCTGGCGGCGACCACGCGGGTCGGCGGCGGCCGAGCGATCGGGCGCGGGGAGCGCCCGGAAGTTGGGGAGCGCGTCGGGGGGCGTGCGCGCTCCACTACGATCATCGCCCCCCGTGGCCGTACCGCTACACCTCTACGTCGGTCTTCACCCGTTCGGACGAACCCTGGACGGTCGAACGTCCCGCCAGCTCCGCCAGTAGTCCGTAAGACCTCAGCCGGTCCGACTGCTCGGCGACCATCGTCGTCACCATCAGCTCATCCGCCCGGGTGTCCTCCAACAGCCGTTCGAGCCCCGCCTCGACCGTCCGCGGCGAACCGATGACCTGGGACGCGATCCGGTCCTCGAAGATCAGCCGCTCGACGTCGGTGTACGGGTAGTCGGCGGCCTCCTGGTCGGTGGCCAGGGGACCGGGCCGCCCGCTGCGCAGCTTGACGAACGCGAGCGCGCCGGGGCCCGCGATCCGCTGCGCGTGCTCGTCGGTGTCGGCCACGATCACCGAGGCGCAGACCAGCGCGTAGGGCTCCGACAGCCGCTCGGAGGGCCGGAACCGCTCGCGGTACAGGGCCAGCGCGGGCAGCGTGTTCTCCGCGCTGAAGTGGTGCGCGAACGCGAACGGCAGCCCGAGCAGGCCCGCGACCTGCGCGCTGTACCCGCTCGACCCGAGCAGGAACACGTCCGGCTTGTTGCCCTCGGCGGGCATCGCGTTGAGCTCTTCGGTGCCGTTGAAGTAGCCGGTCAGCTCGCTGAGCTGCTGCGGGAAGTCGTCCACCGACAGCGGGCCGGTGGTGCGGCGCAACGCCTGCGCCGTGCGCTGGTCGGTGCCGGGCGCGCGGCCGATGCCGAGGTCGATGCGGCCGGGGTGCAGGGCCGACAGCGTGCCGAACTGCTCGGCCACGACCAGCGGCGGGTGGTTGGGCAGCATCACGCCGCCGGAGCCGACCCGCAGGGTGGTGGTGGCGTCGGCCACGTGGCCGATGAGGATCGCGGGCGAGGAGCTGGCGATGCCGGGCATGTTGTGGTGCTCGGCGAGCCAGAACCGGGTGAAGCCGAGGCGTTCGACGTGCTGGGCCAGCTCACGCGTGTGCCTGAGCGCCGTGCGCGCGTCCGTCGCCGTGGTGACCGCGGCGAGGTCGAGGGCGGACAGGGGCACGTCGCGGAGTCGGGTCATGCCTTCGACCAACGCCGAAGACCTCGAATGCCTTCCTGGTGTGACGGTCGCGACACCGGGAAGCGCCGGACCCGGCGCCGGCGTTGACCCCGGTATGGACGTGGTGGTCATCGGTGCAGGTCAGGCCGGGTTGTCGGCGGCCTACTTCCTCAAGCGCGCGAACCTCGACCACGTCGTGCTGGACGCGGACGCGGGCCCTGGTGGCGCGTGGCGGCACCGCTGGCCCACGTTGCGGATGGCGACCGTGCACGGCATCCACGACCTGCCGGGCATGCCGTTCGCCGAGCCGGACCCGACCGCGCCCGCCAACGAGGTGCTGCCCGCCTACTTCGCCGACTTCGAGCGCCGCAACGGCATCGAGGTGCGGCGGCCGGTGCGCGTGCACGCCGTCCGCGACCACGACGGCCTGCTGCGCGTCGAGACCGACAGCGGTGTCTGGGAGGCCGAGGCGCTGGTCAACGCCACCGGCACGTGGACTCGCCCGTTCTGGCCCCGCTACCCCGGCCAGGAGCTGTTCCGGGGCCGTCAGCTGCACTCCTCGCAGTACCGGGGGCCGGAGGAGTTCGCCGGGCAGCACGTGGTCGTGGTCGGCGGCGGCACGTCGGCGGTGCAGCAGTTGCTGGAGATCGACCGGCACGCCGCCCGCACGACCTGGGCCACGCGCCGCGAGCCGGAGTTCTTCGACGAGCCGTTCACGCCGGAGCTGGGCCGGGCCGTGGTCGCCAAGGTGGAGGACCGCGTCCGCCGCGGCCTGCCGCCCCGCAGCGTGGTCGGCGTGACCGGCCTCAACCTCACCCCGGCCGTCCGCGAGGCCCTGGAGACCGGAGTGCTGGCCCGGCGGCCGGTGTTCGACCGGATCACCGAGGACGGCGTGGTCTGGCCCGACGGCACGCACGAGCGGGTGGACGCCATCCTGTGGGCGACCGGGTTCCGCGCCGCCCTCGACCACCTCGCCCCGCTGCGCCTGCGCGGACCCGGCGGCGGCATCCGCCTCGACGGCACGAGGGTCGTCGCCGACCCGCGCGTGCACCTCGTCGGCTACGGCCCGTCGGCCAGCACGGTCGGCGCCACCCGGGCGGGCCGTGCGGCGGCGAAGGAGATCAAGGCGTCGCTGTCCCGCCGACAGGCCGCTTGAGCAGCCTCGACGCCTTCTGCCCCAGCAGGTTCACCCCGACGCCCAGCTTGTACCGCAGCACGTCCAGCCGGCGCACGTTGCGCCGGGCCAGGAACTCCCGGGTGGCCGCCGCGTCGAAGAACCACGGGAACAGCGACGACGGGTCGTTGAACCCCTCCCACAGCTGCTCGCCGATGTCCTCCCGGCGTGAGGCGGCGAGCATCACGGTCTTCTGCTCGTCGTTGAGCGGCGCGAGCAGCCCATTGGAGAAGTCGCTGGTGTAGCAGCCGCGCTCCCACCACTCGTCGAACCTCTCGGTCAGCCACGACGGGGTGAACGGCCCGCCGTGCGCGGTCAGCTCCTCGGCGAAGAACCGGGCCATCCGGGTGGCGTTGTTCGCGCCCTGCCCGGCCAGCGGGTCGTTGAGCACGACGGCGTCGCCGAGGCCGAGCACGTGCCGCCCGGACGGCAGCACGGCGACCGGCTTGCGCACCACCGGCACGATCTGGCCCTTGATCCAGGTCACCGGGCTGGTCGGGCGGGCGGGCCGCAGGAACGCCGACTCGTGCGGGAACAGGTCGTCCACCACGTCCTTGAGCACGGACAGGCCCTCGTCGGCCGAGGTCACGCGGCCGAAGCGGTCCGCGCGGCCGCCCGGCGCCGCCTCCACCACGATGCTCCGCGACTCGCCGACGTCCTTGTCGTGGAACGGGATCCAGAACACCTCCAGCGTGCCCGGCAGGAACGAGAACACGCCCTCCCGGTGCTCGGGCCGCGCCTCCAGCTCGTAGCCGTGGATGTTGACCATGAACAGGCTGCGCTGCGGCTCCGAGTGCACCGACCGGACCGGGTCGCGCTCGAACAGGCCGGTCAGCGACTTGTGCCCGGCCGTGACGACCACCAGGTCGTGTGACGCGGCCAGCCGGTCCAGGTCGTCCACGTCGACCGTGTCGATCACCACGGACGCGCCGCGCGACTCGAGCTCCGCCAGGCCGGCGGAGAACTTCAACCGCTGGTCGACGGCCAGCGCGGGCTTGCGCAGCGGCGCGTCGACCGAGAACGCGAGCGAGCGGTCCTCCGTGAACAGGTCCAGGTGGATGCGGCGCATCCGGGAGGCCTCGGGCCAGAAGTCGAGGCCCAGCTCAGCCTCGTACTCGACCTGGTCGCCGAACAGGCAGGCGGTCGGCCGGCCGCGGTCGTCGAGGTGCTCCTCGGCCGTCCGGTCGGAGTAGAGGGTGACCCGCCATCCGGCGCGCAGGAGCGCCGCCGATAACACCAAACCCGCTTGACCTGCGCCGATGACCGCGATTGTGCCCACGCTACAGATCCTCTGCAGAGGATGTGCGATCGCCAATAGCACAATCGGGTCGACTAGCCTCGATCAGGTGCACAGGGGGTTGCGCGCCGTTGCCGGACTGTTGCTCGGCTTCGGCACGGCGCTGGTGGACCTGGTCGTCGTGGCGTTCGCCCGGAACGCGGCCGTCTCGGTCGCCGGGCTCGAACGACGGCGGCTGCGGTCGTTCCTCGGCATCGACAGCGCGGAGCCGACGCGGGAGCAGGCGGTGCGCTACCTGGCCGTGCGCGCGCCCATCGGCCTGTTCGGCGGGTTCGTGCTGGCCTGGCTGTTCTACGGCCTGGCGATGGGCGTCATCGTGCTGTACCGGCTGTTCGCGGGCGGTCCGGAGAGCGGCCTGGACCGCTCCGACGACTGGACGGCCTTCCTGTGGACGGGGCTGATCGGCCTGGTCCTGCTCTACATCGAGGTGCAGGGCATCATCGGCGTGGTCGCGCTGGAGGGGAAGGTCGCCCGGCGCTGGCTCGGCCCGAGCGAGGCCGAGCTGCTGCGCCTGCGCATCGACGAGCTGGCCGCGAGCCGGGCGGGCATCGTGGCGGCCGTCGACGCCGAGCGCAGGCGCATCGAGCGCGACCTGCACGACGGCGTGCAGCAGCGGTTGGTCGCGCTGGGCATGCTGCTCGGCCGCGCCCGCCGCAACCCCGACCACGCCGACGACCTGCTCGCGCAGGCGCACGAGGAGTCCCGGCACGTCCTGGAGGACCTGCGCGAGGTGGCCTGGCGGGTGTACCCGGCGGCGCTGGACTCGTTGGGCCTGGCCGAGGCGCTGGAGGCGGTGGCGGACCGGTCCGCGATCCCGGTGCGGATCCGGTGCGCGCCCCTGGTCGCGGCGCCGTCGGTGGAGACCGCGGTGTACTTCGTGGTCTGCGAGGCGGTGACGAACGCGGCCAAGCACTCGGGTGCGACCATGATCGGCGTGGACATCACCGAGGAGGCGGGCGCGGTGCGGGTGCGGGTCGTGGACGACGGCGTCGGGGGAGCGGACCCGGCCGGCGGCGGGCTGGCCGGCCTGTCCCGGCGGGTGCTCGCGCTGGACGGCGCGTTCGACGTGACCAGCCCGGTCGGCGGTCCCACGGTGATCACCGCGGACGTGCCGTGCGGGTGATCCTGGCGGAGGACTCGACGCTGCTGCGCGAGGGCCTGGTGCGACTGCTGGTCGAGGAGGGCCACGACGTGCTCGCGGCCGTCGGTGACGCGGAAGCGCTGATCAGCGCGGTGGCGGCGCACCTGCCGGACGTGGTGGTGACCGACGTGCGGATGCCGCCGACGAACTCCGACGAGGGCCTGAAGGCCGCGTTGGAGATCCGCCGGCGGTTCCCGGGCGTCGGCGTGCTGGTGCTGTCGCAGTACGTCGAGCAGCGCTACGCCGTCGACCTGCTCACCGAGCACGCCGACGGCGTCGGTTACCTGCTCAAGGACCGGGTGGTCCAGGTGGAGGAGTTCCTGGACGCGCTGCGCCGGGTCGGCGCGGGTGACGTGGCGTTCGACCCGGAGGTGGTGCGCCGGCTGCTGGCCCGCACGACCCACCCGCTGGACGCGCTGACCGAGCGGGAGCGCCAGGTGCTGGCGCACATGGCCGAGGGGCACACGAACAACGCGATCGCGTCCCGGCTGCACGTGTCGCGCAGCGCGGTGGAGAAGCACATCAACTCGATCTTCGACAAGCTCGGTCTGTCCGATGTGGACGGCTACAGCCGCCGGGTGCTCGCGATCCTGCGCTACTTGCGGGCCTGAGCCTTCTTCTTCTGGGTCAGGCGGGACACGACGAACCAGGCGACGGCCAGCACGACCAGCCCGACCACGACCTTCGTCACGACGCCCAGGTACTGGTCGACGAGGTGGTAGTTCGCGCCCAGCACGTACCCGGCGAGGATGAGCGCGGTGTTCCAGATCAGGCTGCCCGCCGCGGTCAGCAGCAGGAAGCCGGGCAGCGGCATGCGCTCCACGCCCGCCGGGATGGAGATGAGGCTGCGGAAGATCGGCACCATGCGGCCGAAGAACACCGTCGCCTTGCCGTGCCGGGCGAACCACTCCTCGGTCCGGTCCACATCGGACACCTTGACCAGCGGCAGCCGTTGCGCGACGGCCCTGATCCGGTCACGGCCCAGCAGCGCGCCGAGGTAGTACAGCGCGAGCGCGCCGGCCACCGACCCGGTGGTGGTCCACAGGATCGCGGCGAACAGGTTCATCTTGCCCTGGCTCGCGGTGAAGCCCGCCAGCGGCAGGAACAGCTCGCTCGGCAGCGGTGGGAAGAGGTTCTCCAGCGCGATCGCGATCCCGGCGCCGGGCGCGCCGAGCGATTCCATCAGGTCGGTGACCCACGTGACGACATCCATGATCCCAAGTTACGAACGCGCCGACGCCGTCACCATGAAGCGGACCGCACACCGGGGTGTGGAAAACCTCAGTTCCCGGCGGCGGCGTGCGCGGCGAGCCCTCGGGCGTACCGCGCGATCACGGCCTGGAGCACCAAGCGGTAGAGCCACCCCGTCCCCGGCGTCTTCGGCTCGAACGACGAGTGCCAGCGGATCGCCGTCCCGTCGCCGTCCGGCACGAGGTCGATGAACGCCTGGTAGTCGCGAATGGCGAGACCCGACAGCAGGACGTAGCCCACCCGCCGGTTCGGCGTCAGTTCGACGACCTCCTCCCTCGTGAGCGCCTTGCGGCCTTTGTTGTGGAATACCCGCACTTCGCCGACGCCATTCGCGTCACCCGCGCGTTCCCGCTCGTACCGCACCACGGGCGACCACTCGGGCCACGTCGCGCTGTCCGCGGCCAGGCGGTAAACCCGTTCCGGCGGGGCTTCGCTGCGCACGTGGACGTCCACTCTCTGTACCATGCGGTACATGTACCATCTGGTACATGCCGGAACAAGGGGCGCCCCGCGAACGCCTGCTCACCGCCGTGGTCGACCACCTGGCCGAGCACGGCCTGGGCGAGGTGAGCCTGCGCCGGCTGGCCGAGGCGGTCGGCACGAGCCACCGGATGCTCCTGTACCACTTCGGCTCGATGGAGGGCCTGCTGGTCGAGGTCGTGCGCGCGGTCGAGGCCAGGCAGCGCGCCGTCCTGGCCGCCCTGCCGACCGACGACCCGGCCGAAGCCGCCCGCGCCTTCTGGCGCGCGCTCACCGACCCGTCCCTGCGCGCGCACGAGCGCCTGTTCTTCGAGCTGTACGCCCAGGCCGTCCAGGGCCGTCCCGGCACCACCGCGCTGCTGGACGGCATCGTCACCGACTGGCTGGAACCCGTTGCGGCCATCCAGCGCTCCCTCGGCCACCCGCCCGACGTCGCCGCCGCCCGCGCCCGCCTGGGCCTCGCCGTCGCCCGCGGCCTGCTCCTGGACCTGGTCGCCACCGACGACCTCGCCGCCGTCGACGCCGCCATGGACCACTTCATCTCCCTCACCACCTGACCGGGAGCGTCCGACGTTCGGAACGAGTTGGACGCTCGGGCGCACCGACCGACGTCTAGGATCGGTCGGCGTGAAGCGGATCCCGGTGGTAGTGGTGGCGGGGTTCCTCGGCTCCGGCAAGACGACGTTGCTCAACCACCTGCTCGGCGGCAGTCGCGGCACGCGGGTCGGGGTGGTGGTCAACGACTTCGGTGCCATCGGCGTCGACGCGATGAGCGTGGCCGGTCAGGTCGACTCCACCGTCTCGCTGAGCAACGGGTGCCTGTGCTGCGCGGTGGACGTCAGCGAGCTCGACGGGATGCTCGCCAAGCTCGACTCCCTGGTGGACGTCATCGTCATCGAGGCGAGCGGCCTGGCCGAACCGCAGGCCATGGCGCGGATGGTGCTCGCGAGCGAGAACCCGCGCCTGACCTACGGCGGCCTGGTGCTGCTGGTCGACGCGGCGGAGTTCCCCGACGACCTGGCCAGGCACGTGCGCGTGGCGGACCTGGTGGTGCTCAACAAGGTCGACCGCGTCACGGACCCCTCGGCGCTCGCGGCCGAGATCGACCGGCTCAAGCCGGGTGTGCCCGTGGTCCAGTCGACGTTCGGCCGCGTCGACCCCGCCCTGCTGTTCGACCCGCGTCCACGCGAGCAGCACGGCCAGCTGTCGTTCGAGGACCTGCTGGAAGAAGAGCACGACCACGTGCACTACGACAGCGTCGAGTTCACCGGCGGCGCGATGAACCCCGTGCGGCTCATGGCTTTCCTCGACGCGCGCCCCAAGGGCCTGTACCGGGTCAAGGGCTTCGTGCGGTTCGACGTGCCCGGCCACCGGCAGCGGTTCGGCCTGCACACCGTCGGCGCGTTCCTGCGGTTCGAGCGCTCGGCGTGGCCGGGACCGCGGCGCACCGAGCTCGTGCTGATCGGCACGGGCCTGGACCTGGCCGCGATCCGCGCCGACCTGGCCGCCTGCGAGGAACCGGACCCGGGCGCCGTGGACCCGCAGTCGATGCTCGAAGTCCTGCGCTACACGGCGTGAGCGACCCCGCGGGGCCCCCGACGCGGAACGCCGGGGGCCGCCGGTCGGCGACGTGGGCTCGGAGAGACTCGAACTCTCACTGGCACGGACCTAAACCGTGTGCCTCTGCCAATTGGGCTACGAGCCCGTCGCCGCAAGCTTATCGGCAGGCTTGAGCAGCCCGATGCCGAGGGACACGACGCCCGCCGCCAGGCTCAGCCCGCCGACGTAGAGCAGCGCGATCAGGCCGTTCGCCCGCGTCACGTCCTCGCCCATCGCGGAGAAGAAGAAGCCCGCGGGCATCAGGATCGCCGCGATCGGCACGCCGAGCCTGGCCACCCAGCCCCACGGCCCGCGCACGTCCGCCGCGTCGGCGAACAGCAGGCACACCAGGCTGAGGATCACCAGCACGCCGGCGTGCGCGTGACCGGCGCGGAAGAACGACTGCTGGAACTCGGTCAGCGGCACCTCGCCCTGCGCCACGGTGGTCAGGAACCGACCGCCGAACTCGACGCCGACGACGCTCAGCAACAGCACGCCCGCCAACCGACGGGACGCGAGTGACAACCGGATGGCGGCCATGACGCTCCTCCACTCGAATGGAAACAGCGTTATAGAAGCACCTGTCCGGCAGTCAGGTCAACGTGGTGGCGGCGTCTCAACTACGGTTGTGACCAAGGAGCAGGTAGGAGGAGATGTGGCCCGCGATCCCGACACCATCCAGCGCGAGATCGAGCAGGCTCGCGACGCGCTGGCCGTGACCCTCGACGAGCTGGGGACGAGGGCGAATCCCCAGCGCTTCGTCGAGTCCGGCAAGGAGAGCGTGCGCGCGAAGCTCGACGAACCCAAGATCCGGTACTCGCTGATCGCGGTGGCCGTGCTCATCGGGTTCGCCTTGCTGCGCAAGCTGTTCCGCTGAAGGTGCGCTACTGCCCCTTGGCGACGAGGGGCACCAGCACCTGTTCCACCACGCGGTCGACGAAGGGTCGGTCCAGCGGGTCTCCGGTGAGCATCAACCGGTAGATCAGGGCCGCGCCCGCGATCTCGACCGCCATGCCGCGCGGCGCGTCCTGGCGCAGCTCACCGCGCTCTTCGGCGCGGTCCAGGATGCGCCGCAGCACGTCCCGCTGCGCGGTCAGGAACGTCTCGCGGAACGCCGACGCCAGTTCGGGCTCGTGGGGCAGCTCGCCGACGAGGGCCTGCGCCGCCTTGCCGATCGGGCCGGACAGGAACGCGGCGAACGCGCTGAGGAACTCGCGCAGGTCGCCGGCGAGCGAGCCGGTGTCCGGCTCGGCCAGGTTCCGCTGCGCCAACTGCGTGCACGTGTCGATCACCAGGTCGAGCTTGGACTCCCACCGCCGGTAGATGGTCGCCTTGCCCGCACGGGCGCGCGCCGCGACGGCGTCCATCGTCAGCGCGCGGTACCCGACTTCGGCCATCACCTCCAGCGCGGCCTGTCGCAACGCGTCGTCCCGGCTGGCGTCCCTCGGTCTGCCTCGCTGCGGGGTCCGAGTCGCCCCGCTGTACACCGGTGTGGCCATTTCGCGCTCCTGTCGCCTTTGGCGGGACATCCTAGGCCGGGTGAGACCGGAATCGGCCTCGGATCATCTGCCCGGCCGCCGCGCCGCTTCGGGTTCACCCCGTCGGTGGGGGCACGAGACCCGCGCGGGTGTGCAAGTAGGCCACCGAGAAGGCGAGCGCGTCGCCCTCCAGCAAGTGCACGACGGCACGGGCGGAGCGCCCGATCGCGATCTCCTCCACCAGTTGGTCGGCGGCCAGTCTGGCCGCGATCAGGCCTGGTGCGGTGGCCCCGAGCTCCTTGCCGGCGGCGCGGACGGTGACCGCCCAGTCGTCGCCGTCGCGTCGGTAGTTCGCGGTGATGGGGAGTGTGGTCATGCCTTGCCTTCCGTGGTTGTTGCGCATATCTGACCGGCGTTCGGGCGTTGATGCGGCGCCATTCCTTCGATCGTGTGAGGGCACCCCGGAAGGCCCGGGAACCCTGTGTCCTCACCCGTTCGTGGAGTCGAATACGGTGCACACACCGTGCATGAGCGGTAACGCGCGGCTACCGGCCACCGATAGGCCATTTGGAGCAATGTCCCACGTTTGAGAGGTCCTGATGAGCCGTCGAGTGGTCGTCTTGGTGTGCCTGTTGCTGGGGTTGGCGTTCGCGCCGGGTGTGGCCTCGGCCGACCCGTCGTGGGAGGTGCCGGACGGGTGGGGCGACAAGGTGTGGGGTGACGTCTGCAAGCACCGCGGCGATCCCCCGTGCCACACGACGACCACCGCGCCCACGACGCCGTCCACCGGCGGGACGTCCACCGGGGTGACCACGACGACCGACGTGGCGGGCACTTCCGCGACCTCCGTCACCACCACGGACGTCGCCGGCACCACGAGCGCGGTGGTCACCACGACGTCACAGGCGGGAGCCACGACCAGCGCGGTCGGCGCCGGCGTGCGCGGCACCGCGTCGCCGGCTCCCCGCGTGGTGAAGGCGTCCACGAACCACGCGCTGGCGGACACGGGCGCCTCGCCGCTGTGGACGGCCGTCGGCGGCCTGGTCGTGCTGCTCGGCGGCGCGGTGCTGCTGCTGTTCAGCCGCCGTCGTCGCGCCTGACCGCGCCGGTCACGTCGTGAGCCGGCTCGCCACGCCCCGCCACACGACGTCCATGACGTAGGCCGTCGCGAGCGCGGGCCCCACCTCGGGCCTGCGCTCGCACCACAGCGCGAGCCGTTCGGTCGAGCCGACCACGATCTCGGCGAACGCCTCGGCCTCCACCGCGTCCACGTCGGAGTTGAAGCTGCCGATCACGGCCGCGATGAGGTCGGTCTGCTGCCGCCGGATGCCTTCGACCTCCTCGACGGCCGACGGCACGGTGATCGCCGCCTCCTGCCGCAGCAGTGCCCAGGACTGCTTGTGCTCGGCGATGAACTCGAAGAACGCCATCAGGCCGCGCCGCAGGATCTCCTCGGGGCCGTCCGCGCCGGTGATCGCCTGCTGCGTGCGTTCGAGCAGTTCCGTGCGCGCCCGGTGGATGCAACCGATGAGCAGGCCTTCCTTGGAGCCGAAGTACTCGTAGAGCATCGGCTTGGACACACCCACCCGTTCGGCGATCTCGTCCATCGACGCGGCCAGGTACCCGCGCTCGGCGAAGACGCCCTCGGCGATGTCGAGCATCTGCGCCTTGCGCTCGGCCTTGGGCATCCGCCGGCGGCGCGGCTCGGTGGTGGTCACGAAGACGAGACTACCGGAGGTAACTTACTTCGAGTAACCTACTGGAGAGTATGTAGGCTGACTTGGAGGAGACGGGCATGCACCGAGAGGTCGAAGTCCTGATCATCGGCACGGGCTTCTCCGGCCTGGGCATGGCGATCGAGCTGAAGCGGGCGGGGAAGCGCGACTTCGTCGTGCTGGAGAAGGCGGGCGACCTCGGCGGCACTTGGCGGGACAACTCCTACCCCGGCTGCGCGTGCGACGTCCCGTCCCACATGTACTCGTTCTCGTTCGAGCTCAACCCGCGCTGGTCGCGGATGTTCGCCCGGCAGCCGGAGATCTGGGACTACCTCAAGCGGGTGGCCGAGAAGTACCGGCTGCGCGAGCACATCCGGTTCAACAGCAAGGTCGGCGGCGCGCGGTGGGACGAGGACGCGAAGGTCTGGCACGTCAGCGTCGAGAACGGCGACACCTACACCGCGAGGTCGGTGGTGGCGGGCGTCGGCGCGTTGCACATCCCGAACATCCCGACCCTGCCGGGCATCGAGGCGTTCCAGGGCAAGACCTTTCACTCGGCCGAGTGGGACCACGACTACGACCTGCGCGGCAAGAAGGTCGCCGTGGTCGGCACGGGCGCGAGCGCGATCCAGTTCGTGCCGCGGATCGCCGACGAGGTCGGCCGGCTGACGCTGTTCCAGCGCACGCCGCCGTGGATCATGCCCAAGATCGACCGGGACATCAGGACGTGGGAGCAGAAGCTGTTCCGCGCGCTGCCGTTCACCCAGCGCCTGTACCGCGACTTCGTGTACTGGACGCGGGAGTCGAGCGCGCTCGGCTTCGCCGTGAACCCGAAGATCATGGAGTTCGCGCAGAACATCGCCAAGGGGCACATGCGCCGCCAGGTGCCGGACGAGGCGTTGCGGGCGAAGCTGACGCCCGACTACACCATGGGCTGCAAGCGGGTGCTGATCAGCAACGACTACTACCCGGCGCTGGGCAAGCCGAACGTGGACCTGGTGACCGACGGCATCGCCGAGGTGCGGGCGAACAGCGTAGTGGACCGGGCCGGCGTCGAGCACGAGGTCGACGTGATCATCTACGGCACGGGGTTCCACGTGGTCGACTCGTTCGACTACCTGGACGTCACCGGCAAGGGCGGTGTCGACCTGGCCAAGCAGTGGCGCGAGAAGGGCATCGAGACCTACTACGGCATCACGGTCTCGGGCTTCCCGAACTTCTTCTTCCTGCTCGGCCCGAACACCGGTCTCGGGCACAACTCGGTGGTGTTCATGATCGAGTCGCAGATCCGGTACGTCCGGCAGTGCCTGGAACTGCTGGACCGCCACCAGGCCGACGAGCTGGACGTGCGGCCGGAGGTCCAGGCGCGGTTCAACCGGCAGCTGCAGCGCAAGCTGTCCAAGGGCGTGTGGACCGAGGGCGGCTGCAAGAGCTGGTACCTCGACGCGCAGGGCATCAACCGCACCGTCTGGCCGGGCTTCACCTGGCGCTACTGGATGCGCACCAAGACCGTCCGCGCCGAGGACTACACCCTGACCCGCGCCCGCCGCACCCGCGTCCCGGCCTGACCCGAACGTCCACCACGGGGTTCCGAACGTAGGACACGCCTGTCCTACGTTCGGAACGCGTGAGGTGAACGCTCAGGCGGTGACGCCGGCGGCCTTGGCGCGTTCGGCGCGCAGGCGGGTCACGTCGGGCAGGTCGAGCGGGCCCAGCTTGGCGCCCGTGGCCCACTCGATCAGCAGGTCGGCGATCTGCGGGTTGCGCGGCAGCACGGGACCGTGCAGGTAGGTGCACAGGATCCGGCCCTGCACCGCGCCCTCCACCGAGCCGTCGTTGCCCGTGCCCACCTTGACGTGCGCCAACGGGCGGGCGGACGGACCCAGGACGGTGCGCCCCTGGTGGTTCTCGAACCCGGTCAGCAGGCCCTCGAACAGGCCGTCGGCCGGGGTCGCGATCACCTCGCCGATTGCGCGGCTGCCGCCCGCGTGCGACGTCGAGTCGATCAACCCGAGACCGGCGTGCGTCACCTGGTCGGCCCGGGTGAACGACTCGCCGAAGATCTGGATCCCCGCGCACACGCCGAGGATCACCGCGCCGCGCGCCGCCGCGCGCTGCATCCCCGGGTGCTCGCGCAGGTGCCGCACGGCCAACGTCTGCGCCGTGTCCTCACCGCCGCCGACCACGTAGATGTCGCACGACTCCGGCACGGGCTCGCCGAACCGGATGTTCACGATCTCGGCGGAGATGCCCCGCCACGTCATCCGCTTCTCCAGCACGACCGCGTTGCCGAAGTCGCCGTACGTGCCGAGCAGGTCGGGCAGCACGAGTGCGATCTGGACCTTGCTGGTGCTCACTGGGCGGCCCTCGCGTTCAGGTCGCGGAATGCGGTGTAGTTGGCGATCACCTCGACCGGCCCCGGCGGCATGGCGTCGATCGCCAGCAGCGGGTCCGGCACGATCGTGTGCTCGACCTCGGCGTACGTCAGCCGCACGGCCAGGTCCGTCGCCCGCTCGCCGGACGCGATCACCTGCCGACCGCGCAACCGCTCGAACGGCACGTCCCACAGCCACGACAGGTCGCGGCCGTCGGCCTCGTGCGCGTTGATCACGAGCACGGCGGGGTGGTCGGCCTCCCGCACCACGGTCAGCGTCTCGCTCCACCCGGCCGGGTTCTTCGACAGCAGCAGCCGCGCCCGGTGCCCGGACCGCTGGATCGTCCGGTACCGACCGGCCACGTTGGACACCGCGCGCAACCGCTGCACGGCCTCCTCCACCGGCACGCCGAGCGCGGCCGCGGCGGCCGTGGCCATCACGGCGTTGGCCTGGTTGAACTTGCCGGGCAGCCGCAGCGCCAGCTCCACCTTCACGCCGTTCGGCGTCACCAGGTACCCGTCGCCGGTCACCCACTGCGGCCGCGGCCGGGACAGGTCGCACCCGGTGCAGTGCCAGTGCTCGCCCTCCCAGCGGATCGGGTCGCCGCAGCGCGGGCACGAGGCGGCGTCGTTGTGCCAGCCCGTCCCGGTGGCGACCCAGACCACGTTCGCCGAGTCGCGGGCCGCCGACGTCACCATGATGTCGTCGCAGTTGGCCACCACGACCCCGGTCACCGACGTCAGCGCCGTGCGCAGCGACTTCTCGATGGTCCGCACCTCGCCGACCCGGTCGAGCTGGTCGCGGCTGAGGTTGAGCAGCACGGCCACCGCGGGCGACGCGGCGCGCACGACCTCGGGGAAGTACCCCTCGTCGACCTCCAGCACCGCGAACGGCGCGTCGGGCTGCTTGGACAGCGCGGTCACGTGCCCGTCGGGCATGTTCGCGCCACCGTGGTTGGTGGCGACCTCGCCCAGGAACGACACGGCCCGGCTGAGCATCATCGTGCTGGTCGTCTTGCCGTTGGTGCCGGTCACCAGCGCGACCGAGCGACCGGACGTCAAGTGCGCCAGCGCCTGCGGGTCGAGCTTCAGCGCGACCCGGCCGCCGATCATGCCGCCCGCGCCCAGGCCCATCTTCTGCGACAGCTTGGAACTCATGTTGCCCAGTCGCACGGCCGCCGCGGTGCGCAGCGGCAGGCGGGCTGGGTCTGCACCTGGAGTGTTCGGCAAACCGACTTCCCGGATCTGTCAGGGGAGGGAGATCCCCCGATGCTACCGGTGCCGCTGGTGGTCCAGCTCCCGCAGGGTCCGGATCAGGTCCACCGTGCTGAGCTGGCACAACTGGGCCATGTACTCCAGCGCGGGCAGGTCG
The DNA here is from genome assembly GCF_055603705.1 of Actinosynnema sp. NPDC037264. Lineage (NCBI taxonomy): Bacteria > Bacillati > Actinomycetota > Actinomycetes > Pseudonocardiales > Pseudonocardiaceae > Actinosynnema > Actinosynnema sp. NPDC037264. The sequence goes on from NZ_JBVJVK010000024.1 coordinate 104,508, forward strand.
AGGTGGACCTCGGGCGGCTGGCCGGGCACCAGGTGCGCGAGCCTGCCCTGCGCCCAGCGCCGCAGCGGCATCAGCTGCGGCCGCGGATCGGCGACGACCGTGGCCAGGTCGACCGAGAGGTGCCCGGCGGGCGCGTCACCGAACACGCGTTCGTGCACGCGGGCGAGCACCTGGTGCGCGGGCACGCCCAGCGCGACGCAGATCTCCACCAACCGGGTCACCGAGCACTGGCGGGTGCCCAGTTCGTACGTGGCCAGCGTTTGCAGCGAGATGTCGCTCTGCAGCCGGCGGTTGAGCTCCTTGCGAGTCCATCCGCGCTGCTTGCGAAGGCTGCGGAGCTCATCACCGAGCACGCGCTGGTACGCCGCTGTGTCGATCTGCACCGTCGATCCTCCAGTCCGCTGGGGCCCCGGCAGACCCCACGCAGATGGAAAGCGCGACTGGACGGTTGCTTACGCGGGTTGTCCGATTTATCGCCCGATCAGGCTAACCAAGTGGTACTGAAAGTAGCGTTTCAACGCTTCAACGCGCTGGTGACGGCCGTTTCGCGCGGTCCGAGGAACCGCGGGTCGGGCTTCGCCACGACGCCGTCCCACATCGCCTTGCCCGCCGCGAACACCTCCCGGAAGTGCCCGTAGGCGGTGGTCGACACCCGGTCGGACGTGTCGTGGCCCACGCCGAACGCCTCGAGGCCCGCCGAGCGGCACAGCGCCACCGCGCGGGGCAGGTGGAACTCCTGGGTCACCACGGTCAGCCGCTCGACGCCGAAGATCCGCTTCGCCCGCGTGCACGAGTCCCACGTGTCCAGGCCCGCGTAGTCGGCCACCACGACGTCCGCCGGCACGCCGTGCCCGATCAGGTAGGTGCGCATCGCGGTCGGCTCGTCGTAGGAGGTCCGGCTGTTGTCGCCGCTGACCAGCAGCACCTGGACCTTGCCGCGCCGGTACAGGTCGGCGGCCACGTCCAACCGGCCCGCCAGGAACGGCGTCGGCGTGCCCGACCTGGTCAGGCCCGCGCCCAGGACCAGCGCCACCGGCGCGTCCGGCACGTCGGCGGCGTCGTGCCGGTAGGCGGCGCTGCTGGTCCGCACCCACACCCACGGCGTGGCCGCGATCACGGTCAGCAGGCCGAGCGCGATCAGCACCCGCTTCCAGCGCACCCGTCTGATGAAGCTCCCCACGACTGCCACCCCCCGAGTCGACGATCAGTTCACGCAGCGCACCCCGTCCGCCGTGATGGGCGGTTCGGTGGTCGTGCTCGTGTCCGGCTGCTGCCGCGCGCCGTCCAGGCCGACCAGCCGGTCGCCGGCGAGCGTCTGCGTGCCCGGACCGGAGTAGTCCGCGCCGACGAACACGCGCACGTGACCGGCCGGGATGTCGTCGTCCTGCTCGATCTCGAGCCCACCGAGGGACTCGGCGACGGCCTCCGCGCCCGCCTCGCCGCCCACGCCGTAGCGCACCACGGACGTGGCCATGGGCGAGGCGTTGTCGGCGCCGCCGTCGGTGTACCGCTCGGCCACCAGCGCCTGGAGCACCCGGCCGGCCAGCCCCGGCGACCCGGAGGCGTTGCGGACCTCGACGGTCACCGACGCCTTGTCGACGGCGGGCGCGGTGGTGCCGGTGGCGTTCGGGTCGGCGCTGAGGTTCTTGAAGAACTTCTTCACCTCGCGCTCGTTGACCTCGACCGCCAGGCCGTCCTCGGGCGTCTGCAGCTCCGGGTTGCCGGTCGGGATCGTCTCGAACTTGAGGTTGCCGCCCGTCAGGTCCTTCATCTGGGTGGCGAACTTCAGCACGTTCCAGTCCTTGTCCAGCACGATGGACTTGGTCAGCGCGTCGATCAGGGAGCTGAGCTTGCCGGGGTCGGACAGCGTGCCGGCGGACAGGATCTGCTTGGCCAGGCCCGCCATGAACACCTGCTGGCGCACGATCCGGTCGAGGTCGCCGCGCAGCAGCCCGTACCGCTGCCGGACGAACGCCAGCGCCTCGCGGCCCTGGATCTTCTGCGGCCCGGCGGCGAAGTTCGCGCCGGACATGTTGTCGCGGGTGGCCTGGTTCAGGCACACGTCCACGCCGCCGACGGCCTTGGTGATCTCGTAGAACCCGACCAGGTTGATCTCGGCGTAGCGGTCGATGGTCACGCCGGTGAGGTTCTCGATGGTCCCGATGAGGTTCTTCGCGCCCGCCTGCCGCGACCGGACCTCCAGCTGCGCCGGGTCGGTGACGCCCTCGCGCTCCAGCTGCGCGATCGCGTCGTTCTTGCCGTAGCCGTACGCGGAGTTGATCTTGTGTCGGCCGTAGCCGCCGTCGATCTGCACGTAGGAGTCGCGCGGGAACGACACCGCGACCGCCTTGCCGCCGTCGTTCGGCACGTGCATGAGAATCAGCGTGTCGGTGTTCAGGCCGCCGTCGTTCTCGTTGCCCGCGTGCAGCTCGTTGAGGATCTCCTGGGGCAGGGGGTTGCCCTTGGAGTCGGTCCGGCTGTCCATGCCGACCATGAGGATGTCGACCGAGCCGTCGGCGGGCTTCTCCCCACCGCCTTCCTCGCTGATGACGTCCGTGGTGGCGATCTCGCTGAGCAGCGTGTTCAGGTTCGCCCACGCGTAGCCCGTGCCCAGCAGCACGGCGACGGAGAACAGCGCGAGCAGCGACCGGCCGAAGATCGCGCTGCCGGACGTGCCGCGCTCGGGCGGGCGGCGACGCGGCGGACCGGTGCGGCCGGCGGCCGGGCGCGGGCGTTGGCCGGCGGGGCGTGGCGCGGGTGCGATCCGCTGGGGGTCGGCCGGGCGCCTGCCGTCGGCGTCGCGCTCGGCGGGACGGCGGCCGGCCGCCGGTCGGGGGCGCTCGGCGGCGGGCCTCGGTCGGCCGGGTTCGCCGCCTGCCCGCGCACGCTCGTCCCTCGGCGCGTTGGGCCGGGGCCGCTCGCCCGACGAGGGGTCGGTCACCGGGCGCTTCGGCCGCTCACCGGGCACGCGGCGGCGTTCGCCGGCGGGACGCTCGGGTTGACCGGGCGCACGTCGTTCGCCGGTGGGGCGTTCAGGTTGGCCGGGAGCGCGTCGGTCGGCCGCGGGTCGGTCGGGTTGGCCGGGCGCGCGTCGCTCGCCGGTCGGGCGCTCGGGCCCGCGCGGCGGGTCGAACCGCCCCCCTGGCTCGGAGCGCCGTGGCGGCTCCTGGGCGCGCGGCGGTTGACCTGCGTGGGGACTCCGAGGGGGAACGGGTCGCCGGCGGAACCCGTCGGGTTCGCCTGGCCTCGGCGGCCGGTTGTCCACTCCCACTCCTCCCATGTACCCGGGTTCGTCCCAATGGACGCATGGCGGGCCGCCCAGGTTGCCACCAGCGTCGCACAGCCGGTTCGCCGGACGTGGTGATACCGGTCCGCGGCCGGGCTGACCAGGTCGGTTACCCGATTGTGAGGTCCGCGGTCCCGCGTTCGTAGACTGCCACCGTGCTGACCATGCAGGATGCGCTGCTCGCGCTGACCAGGTACTGGACCGAACGGGGCTGCGTCGTCGTGCAGCCGTACAACACCGAAGTCGGCGCCGGTACGTTGAACCCCGCCACCGTGCTGAGGGTGCTGGGTCCGGAGCCCTGGCGCGTGTCCTACGTCGAACCGAGCGTCCGGCCCGACGACGCGCGGTACGGCGAGAACCCGAACCGGTTGCAGACCCACACCCAGTTCCAGGTCATCCTCAAGCCCGACCCGGGTAACCCGCAGGAGCTGTACCTGGGCAGCCTCGAAGCGCTCGGCATCGACGTCCGGGCGCACGACGTGCGGTTCGTGGAGGACAACTGGGCCTCGCCCGCCCTCGGCGCCTGGGGCCTCGGCTGGGAGGTGTGGCTGGACGGGTTGGAGATCACCCAGTTCACCTACTTCCAGCAGGCGGGCGGCATGTCGCTCGACCCGGTGTCGGTGGAGATCACCTACGGCATCGAGCGCATCATGATGGCTCTGCAGGGTGTCGACCACTTCAAGGACATCTCCTACGCCCCCGGCATCTCCTACGGCGAGGCGTTCGGCCAGGCCGAGTACGAGATGAGCCGCTACTACCTCGACGACGCCGACGTGGAGGCGAACAAGCGCCTGTTCGAGGAGTACGCCTCCGAGGCGCGCCGGATGCTCGACGCGCGGCTGCCCGTGCCCGCGCACAACTACGTGCTCAAGTGCTCGCACGCGTTCAACGTGCTCGACGCGCGTGGCGCGATCAGCACCACCGAGCGGGCCCGCGCGTTCGGCCGGATGCGCGGCCTGGCGCGGGAGGTCGCCGGGCTGTGGGCGGCCCGCCGCGAGGAGCTCGGCCACCCGCTCGGGCTGGCCGAGGCGCCCGCCGCGGCCACCGTGCCGGACACGTTCGCCGAGGTCACGGCCCCGAACACGCTGTTGTTCGAGATCGGGACCGAGGAGCTGCCGCCGGCCGAGGTGACGCGGACCGTCGAGGCGGTCGCCAAGGCCGTCGCGGACAAGCTCGGCGCGACCAGGCTGGCGCACGGCGCGGTCGAGGTGCACGGCACCCCGCGCCGGGTCGTGGTGCTGGTGCCCGACGTCGCGCCGCGCGAGCCGGACGCGGAGAAGACCGTGCGCGGGCCCCGCGTGTCCGCCGCCTTCGACGCCGACGGCAACCCGACCAAGGCGGTGCAGGGCTTCGCCCGCGGCCAGGGCGTGGACGTCGACGCGCTCGGCCGCGTCACGGAGAACGGCGTCGAGCACGTCGCCCTCGTGCGCACCGACCCCGGCCGCGGCGCGGTGGAGGTGCTCAGCGGGCTGCTCGGCGAGGTGGTCTCCGAGCTGCGCGCCGAGAAGAACATGAAGTGGAACGACCCGAAGCTGTCGTTCACCCGCCCGATCCGCTGGCTGCTCGCCCTGCTGGGCACGACGCCCGTGCCGGTCGCGGTGTCGTCGCTGGCCGCCGAGCCGAAGACCCGCGTGCACCGCACCGCCGCCACGCCCGTGGTCGACGTGCCCGCGGCGGACGGTTACCTGGAGTTCCTGGCCGGCCACGGCATCGACGCGTCGGCGCAACGGCGACGTGACGCCATCGTGGCCCGCGCCGAGGAGCTGGCCGCCTCCGTGGGCGGGGTCGTGGACTTCGAGGGCGTGCTGGACGAGGTCACGAACCTGGTCGAGCGGCCGACGCCGATCCTCGGCTCGTTCGAGGAGCGCTACCTGGAGCTGCCCGCCCAGATCCTCACCACCGTGATGCGCAAGCACCAGCGGTACCTGCCGGTGCGCGCCCAGGACGGCTCGCTGCTGCCCCACTTCGTGGCCGTGGCGAACGGCGAGGTGGACGTCGACCTGGTCCGGGCGGGCAACGAGGCCGTGCTGCGCGCCCGGTACGAGGACGCGGCGTTCTTCTGGCGCGCCGACCTGCGCACGCCGTTGGAGGACATGAAGGCCGGGCTGGAGAAGCTGACGTTCGCCGACAAGCTCGGCTCGATGGCCGACCGGGCGGGCCGGATCGCGGCGCTCGCGCGGCGGCTCGCCGAGGAGGTCGGGGCGGCCGACGGGACCTTGGCGCGCGCGGGCGAGCTGGCCAAGTTCGACCTCGGCTCGCAGATGGTGATCGAGCTGTCGAGCCTGGCCGGCGTGATGGCCCGCGAGTACGCCGAGCGGGCGGGGGAGACCCCCGAGGTCGCGCTGGCGCTGTGGGAGATGGAGCTGCCGCGCTCGGCGGGTGACGCGCTGCCGTCGTCCACGCCCGGCGCGCTGCTGTCGCTGGCCGACCGGTTCGACCTGCTGGCGGGGCTGTTCGGCATCGGGGCCAACCCGACGGGCAGCTCCGACCCGTTCGGGCTGCGGCGGGCGGCCCTGGGCGCGGTGAGCGTGCTGCGGGCGTTCCCGGACCTGAAGGACATCACGCTGACCAAGGCGCTGGCGCTGGCGGCCCAAGAGCTGGAGGTGTCGGCGGAGGCGCTGGACACCGCCCGCGAGTTCGCCGTGCGGCGGTACGAGCAGCAGCTGCTCGACGCCGGGCACGACCACCGGTTCGTCAACGCCGTGCTGCCGCTGGCCGACGCGCCCGCGGTGGCCGACACGACGTTGGCCGAGCTGACCGGGCTGGCCGGCGACCCGGACTTCGCCGCGCTGGTGGCGGCGTTGCAGCGGGTGCGGCGGATCGTGCCCGCGGACACCGTGGGCGAGTACGACGCGGAGGCGCTCGTGGAGCCGGCCGAGGTGGCGTTGCACAAGGCGCTGGCCGAGGTGCCCGCCGGCGTCACGGGGCTCGCCGCGTTCGTCGCCGCCGCCAACGGGCTCACCGGGCCGGTGAACACGTTCTTCGACGAGGTGCTCGTGATGGCCGAGGACGCCGACGTGCGGCGGGCCAGGCTGGGGCTGCTGGCCGCGATCCGCGACCTGGCCGCGCCGGTGCTGGACTGGCAGGCCCTGGGCACCGCGCTGGGCTGACGGACCCGCACACGACGAAGATCCCCGCTCGCCGGCTCGCCGGAGGGCGGGGATCTTCGGCTGCCACTACATGTCGCGGTTGTCCTCGCTCGTCTGCAACTGAGCGAGCGTCAGCGAGCTGTCGACGGCGACGGTGCGGTCCGGCGTGACCTGTTCGGCGGCGGCCGGCCCGGCGCCCAAGGCGAGCAGTGCCGCGGCGGTCGCGGCCACCAGCGCTGCGGGGACGATTCTCACGCTGTTCTCCTCACACACCCGGCCAGGGTTCGGCACGCGACACCATCGCACACAAATCGTCCGAACGGGAGTCCCCTTTCGTACCTGCCGGCTGCGTGACCAATCGGGTGCGGAGCGTGATAAGTGCGGACTGTAACGGTCCGACCTGCGGTTTCGATGTTCCGGGAAGGTCAACTGTCCGAATGGGGCAGACCATTCGGAGCTGCGGGGTTGCTACGTCTTGACGAACCCGCACCCGGAGGGTTGGAATTCCGGGACATTCCGTATTTCCCGGGTCAACGTCGATGTGCCCGCGCAAGGGGTTGGCGAATGCGAAGGCTAGTCAGAGCCGTGTCCTGCGGTCTCCTCGTCCTGCTCGCCGCGGGCTGCGGCGCGGCGGTCGACCCGCTCGCGCCACCGACCGGCAGCCGGGCCCCGCGGCCGGTGGTGGGCGTGATCCTGCCCGACCGGTCGTCGTCGGACCGGTGGGAGGACCAGGACCGGCCGCTGCTGCTCCAGGCGCTGAACTTCGCGGGCATCGAGGGCGTGATCGAGAACGCGGACGGTGACGAGGCCAGGTTCGCCAGCATCGCCGACGAGATGATCGGGCGCGGCGTGAAGGTGCTCATGACGACGCCGCTGAGCCCCGAGGGCGGCGCGGCGGTCGAGCGCAAGGCACGGCAGGCGGGCATCCCGGTCATCAACTACGACCGGATCAGCCTGGGCGGCGAGGCCGACTACTACGTCTCCTTCGACAACCTCAACGTCGGCGAGCTGCAGGCCGAGGGGCTGCTCAAGTGCCTGGGCGAGAAGCAGGGCGCGCGGATCATCGAGCTGCAGGGCGCGCCGACGGACAACAACGCCACCCTGTTCTTCGACGGCCAGCGCCGCAAGCTCGGCCCGAAGTACGAGACCGGCGCGTTGAAGCTGGTGGACAGCAAGCCGATCGACAAGTGGGACCCGCTGATCGGCAAGGCCGCGTTCGAGCAGATGCTTCTCGCCAACGGCGGCGCGGTGGACGGTGTGGTCGCGGCCAACGACGGGCTGGCCGGCGCGGCGATCGAGGTGCTCAAGGCCAAGGGCCTGGCCGGCCGGGTGCCGGTGACCGGCCAGGACGCCACGCTGGAGGGCCTGCGCTCGATCCTGCGCGGCGAGCAGTGCATGACGGTCTACAAGCCGATCCGGGACGAGGCCGAGGCGGCGGCGCGGCTGGCCATCGCGGTGGCCCGCGGCGACCTCAGCGGCGCGGACGACCTGGCCACCGGCAACACCCGCGACCTGGTGGCCAAGCGGGACGTGAAGTCGGTGCTGCTGGGCGCGGACCTCATCACCCGGGACAACGTCCGCGCGCTGGTGGCCGAGGGCGTGGTCAAGCACGCGGACCTGTGCGCCGGAGACACCGCGGACGACTGCACCCAGCTGGGCATCCTGACCAACTAGGCGCCGGTGCGCACGCCGGGGAGAGCCGGAACTAGCCCTCCTCGTCGTGCCGCCCGGAGATGAACTCCTGCACCCGGATCTTCACCCGGATCAGCGGCTGGCGGATGCGGGCCTCCCGGCGGTACGCGCGGCGCAGCTTGCGGGAGCCCTCGGTGTACCGCCAGCGGGCCCACGGCGAGCCGGGGCGGGCCAGCCGCAGCGCGCCGATCTCGGGCAGCACGGGCACCAGCAGCCCGATCAGGCCGGTCCACACCTTGCCCTTGAGCAGCGCCACGATGGCGAACCCGAGGTTGACCAGGATGACCAGCACGCGCACGGCCACGCCCTCGCCGTAGAACTCCTCGTAGCCGAGCGGACGGGCGCCGAGCAGGAGCAGGCCGGTCATCCCGATGGCCAGGAACACCGCGTCCACCGAGAGCCGGCCGTCCTTGGTCCAGTACACGTCGCGCAGGTGCAGCAGGAGTGCGAACTCGTCGAGCACGAGCGCCGCGCCGACGCCCAGCAGCGCCGCTGCGGCAACCCGCACCCCGTGCTGGTCGTCCGGCGCGGCCAACCCGATCACACCGCCGAGCAGCATGAAGACGGCGCCGAACACGACGTGGTGGATGTGCGTGCCACCGGGGGTGAAGTTGCCCGGCCACCAGCGCACCTTCGCCCTGATCAGGCGGACGCTGATCCGGATGAAGACGAAGGTGAGCACCAGGCCGAGGAAGAAGAACAGCAACCGGGACTGGGGCAGGTGGAGCGCGTACACCACCCCATCTTCACCCGGCGGGGTTACTTGAACCTGATGCCGCCCTGGATGTCGCCCGCCTGCACCACGTTGCCGTGCACCGTGCCGGAGACCTGGTTGGTCACCCGGCCGGTCTGCGTGACGGCGTGGTGGGCCCGCAGCTCGGCGCCGAAGGCGGGATCGGCCTCGACGGTCCGCTCCAGCGTTTCGCTCAACGCCCTGACCTGCGGCGAGTCCTCGGACGCGCCTTCGGCGGCGGTGAGCGCCGCGGTGGCGACGGGATCGTCGGCGAACTTCGCGCGGACCAGCTCGTACAGGCCCGCGACGGCCCGCGTGGCGAGCGACGCGGCGATGGAGACCAGCATCGGTTCAGGCATCGGAGACCCCCTGTGATCGCGACCTCGCCCACGGTAGCAGTGCGACTCGCCGCATTCTTCCGCTCGACTGCCGGCGGGATCTCATGGTTGACTGTCTTCGGTCGTACCTTTCTGTGTTCGTGTTCCACCACGCTCGCGGAACGGAGTTGCGGGCGCCGAACTTTCCTCGCCAGGAGGGGCCGGGGCCCTAGCTGACCCGGTGGTCGCAAGCGCGATCCGGCACCTGTTAGAGGAGAAGTAGCAAGATGGCAGTTCAGGGCACCGTCAAGTGGTTCAACGCGGAGAAGGGCTTCGGCTTCATCTCCCCGGACAACGGTGGCGCCGACGTGTTCGTGCACTACTCGGAGATCCAGAGCAACGGCTACCGCACCCTGGAAGAGAACCAGCGGGTGGAGTTCGAGATCGGCCAGGGCCAGAAGGGCCCGCAGGCGCAGACGGTTCGACCGCTCTGACCTAATCCGGGTCACCACCAGGACCTGGATCTTTTCGGGCCGCCACACCTCGCAGCAGCGAGGGGTGGCGGCCCGAATCGTTGCTCAGGTGATCAGCGCGGGTGCCTGGTCGGCCTGCCCGCCGTAGACCCGCTTGCCCACCAGCCGGGCGTCGTCGAAGACGAAGAACGCCGTCGTGCGCACCCGGTAGGCCCGCCCCGTCGGCTCCTCGCCGCGCAGACTGCGCTGGTGGGTGCCCCGCAGCTCCAGTTCCACGATCACCGCGTCGTCGGCGTGGTGCAGCTCGACCAGCGTGCTGCGCTGGTCCGGGAACGCGTCGCGGACGCGCGCGTAGTAGCCGGCGACCTCGGCCCGGCCGTCGAACACCTGACCGGTCGCCACGATCTCGCACCGCGGGTGGTCGAAGGCGCTGACGGCGGTGTCGAACTCGTGTTCGTTCTCCGACTCCAGGTGCTCCAGCACGATCGCCTCCCGCAGGGCCCGCAGTGCCTTGGACGCGGTCATGCGCGCGATTCCCTCCGGTTCGTCGGTAGCTGACGACGAAACACGCAGAGCACCCACCAGTCAAGACGGCATCCGCGTCGAGAGGCCCCCGATCGGCCGCGCGTTCACCCGTCGAGACGTGCGCGCGACGACCGATCGGAGTGGTCGTGATTGGTGCCATTGCCGGTGCGGCCCGACCGGCTACCGGGCGTGCTTAATCGTTTACCCCGGGCTTCACGGGTAAGGCGGTGGTGAACGCCCACCGCCTTACCGCGATCACTCAGGGACGCATTTCGTATGCGCCGGACAGCGCCGCCACCTTGCTCCAGACGCGTTCGAAGCGGGCCTGGTCGACGACGGGCTTGCGGACCTGCTCGACCGCCCAGCGCTGCTGCGCCTCGGTGGACGACGCCTTGCCGTGCAGCGCGACGGCGTAGGCCGAGAAGTCGCGCACCAGGACGTCGAACACCTGGTCCACCACGTCGGCGTCCAGGCCGGTGATCCGGGCCTGCTCCAGCGCCAGCTGACCGTAGACCACCAGCGTGAACAGGTGGCCGAGGTTGAGCAGGAAGTCCAGGTCCTTCTGCTGCTCCTCGTCCGGCGCGGCCGTGGTGAGCAGGGTGCGCAGCGCGCGGGCCTGCTCGTGGAAGCGGGCCACGTTGGGCACGTGCGCGTGCTCGCGGTAGGCGGTCTCCCAGTCCTGGAACGTGACCTGCCCGAGGCCGCGGGCCGGGCCCTGGCGCCAGAAGAACTCGTCGTCGGCCGGGTCGTGCCTGGTCGGGACGTCGGCGTAGGCGGTGGGCCGGAACAGGTAGTTCGGCATGAACTTGAGCACGAGGGCGAGGTTGACGTGGACCGTGCCCTCCAGCTTCGGCAGCGCGCGGATGTCGCGGGCGGCCATCGAGAAGTAGGTGTCCTTCTCGAAGCCCTTGGCCGCGATCACGTCCCACAGCAGGTCGACGACCCGCTCGCCCTCGCTGGTGACCTTCATCTTGGTGATCGGGTTGAACAGCAGGTAGCGGCGGTCCTCGGGGGAGGCGCTGCGGAAGTAGTCCACGGAGCGGTCGGCGAACAGCTTCATGGCGACCAGGCGCGCGTAGGCGTCCACGAAGTTCTGCCGCACGTGCGGGAAGTCGGTGACCCGCTTGCCGTACAGGACCCGGTTGTGGGCGTGCGTGATGGCCTCGTGGAACGCGTGCTCGTCGATGCCGATCGAAGCCGTGCACAGGTTGAACTTGCCCACGTTGACCGTGTTGAGGGCGGCGCTGAACGCGTCCGGGCCGGTGTGCAGGACGTCGTCGGGGGACACCGGGTAGTCGTCCAGGTGGAACTCGCTGACGAACATCTGCGAGTCGACCACGTTCTTGACCAGCGAGAACTTCTCGTGCTGCGAGTCGACGGCGAAGAACACGTACCCGTCGGGGCCCTCGACGTCCGCGCGGCGGCCGAAGACCGACACCATGCCGGCCACGTTGCCGTTGCCGATGTAGTACTTCCCGCCGGAGGCGGTGAAGCCGGTGGCGGTGGGCGTGAGGACCATGTCGGTGGAGTAGACGTCCGCGCCGTGCTCCTTCTCCGACAGCCCGAACGCGAACACCGAGCCCCGGTCGAGCAGTTCGGCGGCCTTCTTGCGGGCCACCGCGTTGTCGCTCATCCAGATCGGGCCCAGGCCCAGCACGGTGACCTGCCAGGCGTACCAGTACTGGAGGCCGTAGAAGCCGAGGACCTCGCTCAGCGCGGCGTTGCGGGCGGCGTCCCAGCGCTTGTCGTGGCCCGAGGTAGCGCCGTTGCCGTCGGCCTCGGCCGCGGGCGTGCAGAAGGTCGCGAACAGCTTCTCGCGCGCGACGAAGTCCAGGAACTCGGTGTACCAGACCTTGGCCTGGTCGTCGGCGATCAGGCGGCGCTTGCCGCGCTCCTCGAACCAGTCGACGGTCGCGCGCAGCAGGCGGCGGCTCTCGGCGTCGAGGTGGCCGAAGTCGTGGGTGTTCGGGTCGAACAGCACCGGGGTTCTCCCTTCGTCGCCGCCGCACGCTACCAGTCGGTAACTTGGCCGGCCCGTTCGCCGGGGAAGCGGGTGTCGGGCCCGGGTTCGCCGCGTCTGCGGAGCGGTGGCCGAGGGGTTAGTGTGCTGCGCGTCACAAGCTGAGGAGTTGTCATGAATCTGCTCGCCATCGGCACCCGCAAGGGCCTGTGGCTCGCGACCAGTGAAGACCGCACGTCGTGGAGCCTCAGCGGACCGCACCACCGGATGACCGAGGTCTACGCGCTCGCGATCGAGGACCGCCGCGACCGGCCGCGGCTCCTGGTCGGCACGAGCAGCTCCCACTTCGGGCCGACCGTCGTGACCAGCGACGACCTCGGCGCGACCTGGGAGGAACCGGACCGCGCGCCGATCGCGTTCCCGGCGGACGCCGCGCTGGAACGGGTCTGGCAGCTCGCGCTCACCCCCGACCCGGAGGTCGTCTACGCGGGCACGCAGCCGTCGGCGCTGTTCCGCTCCGAGGACGGCGGTCGGACGTATTCGCTGGTGGAGGGCTTGTGGAAGCACCCGCACCGCGAGCGGTGGGAGGCGGGGTACGGCGGGCAGGCGATCCACACCGTGCTGCCGGACCCGGTCGACCCGCTGCGGCTGACCGTGGCCATGTCCACCGGCGGCGTGTACCGGACGTTCGACGGCGGGTCGTCGTGGGAGCCGGGCAACACCGGCATCAAGGCCTACTTCCTGGCCGACCCGTACCCGGAGTTCGGCCAGTGCGTGCACAAGGTGAGCCGGCACCCGTCCCGGCCGGAGCGGCTGTTCCTGCAGAACCACCACGGCGTCTACCGGTCCGACGACGCGGGGGAGACGTGGACGTCGATCGCCGACGGCCTGCCCGCCGACTTCGGCTTCGCGGTGGTGAGCCACCCGCACGACCCGGACGTGCTCTACACCTTCCCGCTGACCGCGGACGACGACCGGTTCCCGCCCGGCGGGCGGTGCGCGGTGTACCGGTCGCCCGACGCCGGGTCGTCGTGGGAGGCGTTGCGCGACGGGCTGCCGGACGGCTTCTGGACGGCCGTGATGCGTGACGCGATGTGCACGGACGCGGCGAGCCCGGCCGGCGTCTACTTCGGGTCGCGGTCGGGCGAGGTGTACGCGAGCGCCGACGAGGGCGACAGCTGGCGGCGGATCGCCGAGCACCTGCCCGACGTGGTGTGCCTGCGGGCGGCGGAGGTGTGACGTGCGGGTGCTCGTGCTGGTCCCCGGGCCGCTGCGGCAGGCGGCGGGCGACCAGGCCAGGCTGGAGGTCGACCTGCCCGAGCCCGCCACGCTGGGCGCGCTGCTCGACCACCTGGCCGCGCGGTACCCGTTGCTGGACCGCAGGTTGCGCGACGAGCGGGCCGGGCTGCGCCGTTACGTGAACTTCTACGTGGACGGCGAGGAGTGCCGCCGGCTGTCCGGCGCCGACACCTCGTTGCGCCCGGACGCGGAGGTCCGGATCCTGCCGTCGGTCGCGGGCGGCTAGCGCCTGTTTCACAAGTCTCGTTCGATGAGAGTCGCGCCTGAGGTGGTTCCCGGCGGTGCGGCCGAATGGGCCGCATACCGCTGTTGTATG
>NZ_JBVJVK010000025.1:0-26175 GCF_055603705.1 Actinosynnema sp. NPDC037264
CCAACCGCCTCGCCCGCCACACCAACGCCGACGTCCTCGCCCCCACCAAACCCGCCTGGACCGACACCAACGGCCGCGTCTACACCAGCGACGCCACCACCGGCCCCGACGGCAACCGCCAACCCAAAATCCCACCCAACGGCGAATGGGAAACCCACCGCCCCGACGGCACCAGGACCAAGGCGAGCGAAGACGGCTTCGTCCCTGGAACCAAGGACGCGGACAAGCACGACCTCGACACCGACGCCAAGGACCGCGCCGCACGCCCCGGTGACCGGGAGTCGCCGACTCACCAGGACATCGACTGGAAAGAGCCGAAGCACACCCGGTCGGAGGACGTCACCGTCGACCGGCGCGAGCCGTTCTACGACCCGCCACAACACGACCGACCGCTGGAGCCGAACACCCGCTACCAGATCCACGACGACACCGGCCACCGCACGACCGTCTACACCGACGGCGGCACGCCGCCCAGGATCACGCACGTCGACGCGCACACCCCGAACACCCGGATCGGCACGGACGCCAACCCGCTCGGCAACGCCGACGTGGTCCACCCCCGGCCGGACACGGACTACCGGGTGCACACGGGCGGCGACCCGTTCACCTTCCGCACCGACGCCGACGGCCGACCGCGGTTCGACCTGGACGACTTCGGCAGCCCCAAGGGCCCCGACTACGAACCCGGCGGCGCGAAGTACCGCACGGAGACGCTGGCGCACGACCCGAACCAGCGACCGTTCAGCGACCGCACCGACCTCGAGCCCGACTGCCGCTACGAGGTCACCCGCCGCACGCCCAACGGCGACGTCTGGCACGGCACGTTCTTCACCTCGCCGGAGTTGAAGGACGGGAAGTCCCAGTTCACCCACATCGAGACGTGGACGGACAAGAACCCCGAGCTGGGCAACAAGAACACGATGCGCGACCCCTACTCCCCCGAGCCGGTCGAGGCGCCCCGCGTCAACTCGACCCCCGACCCGGTCACGGGCCGGCGGGTGGAGGGCCTGCCGCTGGCGGAGACGCGGTTCCAGACCGGCACGACCGTCTACCACACCAACACCAACGGCGTGTCGTCGATCGCCTTCACCCCGGACTACGGCGGCACGCACGTGTCCCGCGACACCGACGTGCAGACGCCGTCCGGCAAGCACGGCGAGATGATCTACGGCGACCAGCGCCGCGGCGGCCACCTCCAGGACCACGCCTCCGGCGGCGGCAACGAGGCGATCAACCAGGTCTCGCAGCTCTACCGCGAGAACAACCTGCGCCGCCCGGCTTCCGACGCGGCGAGCCGGTACAAGGACAGCTGGGCCCAGATCGAGAAGGACCGCCGCGCGGCGGTGGACAAGGACGGCATCGTGGTCGAACGGGTCCGCGTCTTCTCGGGCGAAGCCAGTCAGGGCCGGGTGCCGGATCGGCTGTATGTTGTCGAGCAACGGCTGGACCCGAGCACCGGCAGGACGAGCTACCACTTCAGGAGTTCACCGAATGTCTGACCCGAACCCGCCGCAGGCACAGCCGCCGACGCCGGCGGAGCGCGAGGCCGAGGTCAACCGGATCCTGCAGTGGGTCTGCGGTCGGCTGCTCGACCTCGCCCCGCCCGACGCGAAGCGGCTCGACCTGAAGGCCACCCTGGCGTCCACTGTGGAGGACTTCGTCTACACGACGATCCTCGCCGACGGCTCGGCGCAGCCGCAGGAGCTGCCGCGGGAGATCCACCCGGCCTTCGGCGACCTGCGCGTCCTGCTCTACGAGCCGGGCCAGGGCACCTGGTTCTCGGTGCGGCTCGTGGTGGACCCGCCGAGCACCTTCCGGGTGAACTTCAACTTCGACGTCGACCCGGTGTGGGACCCGCCGATCGGACCCGAGGTGCTGGCCAAGGACCTGGAGGACTTCCCCAGGGCCGAGCTGCCCACCTGGTTGCACGAAACCCTCACGGGTGAGAAGGCCCCCGCGCGCACCGGCGTCGACGCCGAGGAGCAGGGCCGCTACGCCAGGAGGATCGGCAACCAGCTGCTCCAGACGCTGCCGCCGGGCTGGGACTACGCGCAGGTGCAGTTCCGCGAGATCGGCGAGCACACCGAGACCAACGCCCTGGTGCACACGGTGGCGGGCGCGCTCGAACGCTGGTCGCCGCCGCGGGCCGTCGCCGAGCGGTTCCGCGAGCTGCGCGCGGCGACCCGGGCCGACGGCGCCTGGTACAGCGCCAAGTTCGAGATCCAGGCCACCGGCGAGCAGAAGCTCGAGATGAACCGCGCGGACGAGCCGACGTGGATCGCGCCGCCGCCGCCCGAGGCCTACCGGGAGGAGCTGCGGCTCTCCGGCGGCACGGAGGACCTGCTGCCCGACTGGTTGCGGGCCAAGCTGGCGTAACGCCGGCCGGGGGTGACCCTCAGCGCACGGACGTGGCGAACAGGTCGTCGAACACCCGTGCCCGGTCGAACGACAGGGCGTGCGCCCTGGCCCGGTCCGCCATGGACCGCCGCTCCTCGACCGACAGGTCCAGCACGGCGCGGTCGATCGCGGCGGCGAGTCCGGTCACGTCACCGGCTTCCACGATGATCGCCGTGCCGCCGACCGCCTCGCCGGTGCCGCCGGTGATCGTGGTGATCACCGGGCCGCCGCCCGCGAGCATCTTCTCGGTCAACGCGATGCCGAACGTCTCCACGAAGTCCGGCTCCGGCCTGGTCGGCAGCGCGTAGGCGGCGCAACCGCGCATCAGCAGCGGCTTCTCCTCGTCGTCCACGTCGGACAGCAGCACCACACGGTCGTCGCCTCGGGTGAGCGCCCGGACGTCCGCCAAGGCCGGGCCGTTCCCGGCGATCACGAGCTTCACCCGCGACCGAGCCCTCGACCGGGTGAACGCCATCACCAGGTCGTGGACGCCCTTGGCCCGCGCCACCCGGGACAGGAACAGCACGTAGCCGTCACGGTGCAGGCCGCGCCGCGCGAGGGCGGCGTCGACCAGGGCCGGGTCGAGGTCGAGGTACGCGGACGTGTCGATCGGCGGGTAGCTGACCGCGACCCGCGCGCGGCACTCGTCGGCGAGCCGGGTGCCGCAGTGCGCGTCGACGGCCTCGGCGGCGGTCACGATCTCCTGCCGCGTGTACTCCGACACCGCGATCACCTGGTCGTTGGCCAGGA
Organism: Actinosynnema sp. NPDC037264; assembly: GCF_055603705.1. Classification (NCBI taxonomy): domain Bacteria; kingdom Bacillati; phylum Actinomycetota; class Actinomycetes; order Pseudonocardiales; family Pseudonocardiaceae; genus Actinosynnema; species Actinosynnema sp. NPDC037264. The sequence goes on from NZ_JBVJVK010000025.1 coordinate 3,148, forward strand.
ACGTGGTGAACAGCGCCACCGCCGCGCCGAACCGGCCCTCGCGCAGGCACGAGCGGATCACGTTGGTGACGTCCGAGCCGACCGCCTTCGCGATGGTGCGCACGTCGGGCGAGAAGCCGGCCGCGCGCGCCACCGCGACGGCCTCGCCCACGACCGCCGTGTGCGGCACCAGGTACATCGACAGGCACGTGGTCGGCACCGGTTCGGCGAGCAGCTCGACGAGGCGGCCGGTGAGCCCGGCCAGGTACCGGCCGTCGGGCACCCGGTAGTCGCCGACCGGCTCCGGCCGCTCCACCGTGATGCCCGCGCTGTAGGGCGTGATCCGGTCGAGCGGCTTGAGCGGCAGCCCGGCCGCCTGGAGCGCCGGTATCGGCCACGTCAGCAGCCGCACGTCGTCGAAGCCGCGGGTGAGGGCGACCTCGGCGAGGTTGCGCGCCTCCCCGGAGTGTCCGCAGATCACCGGGTCGGCGCGGACCACGATGACGAGGCGGCGGTTCGGCGTGGTCATGGGCGCGCTCCCGGCGTGGACGGGTCGGACGGTGACGGCGGCCGGACCCGGCGGCCCCAGGCCGAGGGTTCCGGGCCGAGTTCGAGTTGCAGCCGCCCGCCCGCGTGCACGTCGACGGCGCTCAGGTGCGCCGCGTCCAGCGGCCTGCCGTCGAGCCGGGCGGACTGCACGTACTGCGGCGGCGGCACGCGTTCCAGCCCGTCGGAGCTGACCGGCGTCTCCCGGTGGCCCCTGGTCTCCACGACGAAGTCCCGGTCGCCGAGGTGGACGGTGGCGCGGGCGAACGCGGGCGCGTTGACCAGGAACAGGTTCTGCCCGGCGACCGGGAACAGCCCGAGCGAGGCCCAGACGTACCAGGAGCTGAGGCCGCCGGAGTCGTCGTTGCCCGGCAGCCCACCGGGACCGGTGCCGAACTGCCAGGTCAGCGCCGCGTGCACGATCTCGGCCGTGCGGTCGGGCCGGCCCGCGTAGTGGTAGGACCAGGGCGCTTCCATGTCGGGCTCGTTGTTGAGCCCCTCGAACCGGTTCAGCGCGTAGCCGACCGCCATCTCGGCCGGGTCGGGCCGCCTGCCGGGCTGCGTCACCGGCGGCGCGCCGAACCCGAAGAACGAGTCCAGCATCGCGACGAACGCGTCGTCCCCGCCGGCCAGCGCGATCCGCCCGGCCATGTCGTGCACGAGCCGGAACGAGTAGTTCCACTTGCCGCCCTCGTAGAACGACGAGTCGTGCAGCAGGCCCGTGGCCGGGTCGAACGCGTTGGTCCACAGCAGGCCGCGCGCGGCGAGGTCGTCGGCGAGGCGGTGGTCGTTCAACGCCCGCGCGACGCCCGCGGTGCAGTGGTAGGCGTAGGCCAGGTCGAGGGTGTGCGAGATCGGGTGCACGACGCCGTGCTCGTAGAAGTCCTCGCCGTACAGCCGGCGCAGGTCGGCTTCCATGTGCGCCAGCGCCCAGTTCCAGTCCAGGTCGCCGAGGCCCAGCGCGTGCGCGTCGGCCAACGCGGTGTGCACCAGCGCGCTCGCCTGCCGGAAGAACCGGTCCGCGCCCCGCGCCATCCGGTACCCGATCGGGAAGTTGCCCTCCTCCTCGCACACCCGGATGAGCGACTCCAGCAGGTCCACCGCCCGGTCCGGCACGATCGCCGCGAGCAGCGGCAGCTGCGTCTTGTAGATGTCCCACATCGTGCAGACGTCGAACGCGAACGGGCCGGACGTCGGCCAGAACGGGCTCTCGTCGTCGGCGAAGCACGGCTTGATCAGCGAGTGGTACAGGGCGGTGGCGAACACCTGCCGCCTGGCGGGCGACCCGCCCTCGACCTCGATCCGGCCCACGTGGTCGCGCCAGCGGTCGGTGGTGCGCGCCCGGATGACGTCGAACGCGGCCGGCTCCTGCCCGCACTCCCGGCGCAGGTTGGCCCTGGCCTGCTCGCAGCCGCGCAGGGAGAACCCGATCCGCACCTCGACGCTCTGCCCGGCGGCGGTCGGCCCGAGGAACAGCAGCCCGAACGGGCGCAGGGTGGTCTGCCGGATGCGGTCGAAGTCCAGCCGGGTGCCGCCCTCGATCAGCCTGCGGTCGTGCCAGAGCATCTGCCGCCACCCCGGCGAGTCGACCTCGACGTGGACCGACAGCGGCACGCCCTCCACCACGACCGTGCCCTGCGCCCGGCCGTGGCCGAGGCTCTCCACGTGGGCGCGCAGCGGCACCGTGCGGCCGTGGTCGATGGCCAGTCCGCCGCACGACAGGTCCACGACGATGCGCGCGCTGCGGTGCTCCGGGAACGTGTACCGGTGGACCGCGACCTTCTCGCCGACGGTGATCTCGCACCGGACGCCGGTGTCCAGCGTGGCCGCGTAGTACCCGGCCTCGGCGACCTCGTCGTGCAGCGGCCAGGCGTGACCGAGCGCGTCCAGCTGCTGCACCATCGGTGTCACCCGGACGTAGTTGTAGTACTTGCGGATGGCGCCGGTGCCGGACTGCTGGAAGTGGGTGAAGCCGGAGGCCAGCGACCGGTCGAACATCTCCTCCGGCAGGCCCTCGGTGTTCTTCGTGTACCGGCCGTAGCCGGTCGGGTAGGCGCCGGAGTAGGCGCAGGCGGACACCATGCCGAGCGGGGACGTCGCGCCCGGGTGGGTGTTGCCGATCTGCGCTTTCGGCCACCACCAAGTGGCCGCGAGACCCTGCGCCGGTGGCAGGGAGGTCGCGGCCGTTCCGATGAAGGGATCGATCTCGTTCAGGATGGCGAGACTGTAGGTCGCCGCCGGGCCGCCGGTGGTTTCGGCGACGTGAACTCGGTGGGAACGCCTGACCCCGTTCACCGGTCCGGGTTACCGGGGTCGAGCCACCGCGGGCCCGGCGGACGCCAGGCCGGTTGTCGACGTGGCGTCGAGGTGGTTCAGCCGCGGTCGGCGTAGTCCGGGAGTCGGCGCGCGACGTCGTCCGGGCCGGGCATCCGGGCGATCTCCTCGGCGATCGCCCGCGCGGCTTCGGAGTGCCCGCCGGGCCGGGACAGGGTTCGGACGACGGAGGCGAGGGCTTCCGCGCTCACCTCGTCCGGCAGCAGGCGCACGCCGGCCCCGGCGGCGGTGACCGCGTCGGCGTTGGCGAACTGGTCCGCGCCCTGGGGCAGGATCAGCTGCGGCGCGCCGACGGCCAGCGCGCCGAGCGTGGTGCCGCTGCCGCCGTGGTGCACGACGACGTCCACGTACGGCAGCAGGTCGGCTTGCGGCACCCACTTGTGCACGGTGACGTTGTCCGGCACGTCGCCGAGCTCCTCCGGGCGCACGCGACCGGTCGCGACCACGACGCGGGCGTCCAGCGCGGCCAGGGCGTCGATGGCCGTGGTCAACAACTCCGGTGTGCCGAAAGCGGTGCCGAGCGTCAGGTAGACCAACGGCCGCGACGTGCGGTGCCCGTCCCAGGCGGGCAGCGCGCCGGGTTCGGAGTACGCGACGGGGCGCAGCTCGATCCGCTCCTCGCCCGCCAGGAAGTCCTTGTCCTGCAAGGAAGGCGGGCAGATGTCGACGTGCGGCCGGCCGGGGGCGCTCTTCGCGGGCGACTCCAGGCCGATCCCGTCGGGGAACATGCGGCCGAAACCGTGCCACAGGCCCGGGATCCCGGCCCGGCGCGCGGCGATCGCCGCACCCGGCACGCCCCACCCGTGCACCACGAGGTCGGGCCGCAGGCGCGCCAGCTCCGGCTCCAGGTCTTCGGCGTACATCTCGTAGAACGCGTCCGCGGGGCGGAACGGCCGCAGCCCGTTCGCGGCCAACGGCGCGTGCACCTCCTCGCCGGCGGCGAAGTGGACTTCGTGCCCGGCTTCGCGGGCGGCGATCGCCAGCGGGATCAGCGGATAGGTGTGCCCCACCGACGCGAGGCCGGCAAACAGTACGCGCATGGCTGCGAACCTACGCTTCCCTCACGCGGTCGCCCACGGGCAGGCGGTTCCTCACGCGGTCGCCCACGGGTCGACGGGCACCACGTCGGTGATCCGCCCGGTCTCGTCGAGCAGGCACCCCATCCGCTTCACCGCGCGCAACGTGACCGCGCGGTCGGTGAGGGTGAGCGCGGGCAGTCGCCTGGCCAGTTCGGCTTCCAGGCGTTGGACGTCGCCGAGCGAGCGCAGCCACAACGTCATCACGAGGTTGTCCGCACCGGTGACGGCCGCGCACAGCCGGACCTCCGGCAGCTCGGTCAACGCGGACGCGGTCCGGTCCAGCTCGTCCGGTGGCACCCTGGCCCAGAACGTCGCGGCGATCGGCCACCCCGTGACGGGTTGCGCGACCTCGCACCGCAGCGACAGCAGCCTGCCGTCGACCATCTCGTTGAGCCACCGGCGCACGGTCGACCCGCTGCGGCCGGTGCGGGTCGCGATCTCGGCGGCCGGCCTGCGCCCGTCGTCCAACGCCCGCAGCACTTCCCGGTGGTGCGGCTTCCAGACCGCGCGGCTCCCGCTCGGCCTGCCCGGCACGGCCCGCGCGCGCCGCTGGGGTTCGAGCGCGCCGAGCCGCCAGTGGTTGCCCTCGCCGTAGACGGTGGTGACGGTGTGCGTGCGCGTCCGCCGCAACCCCGGCAGCGCGTGCAGCCGGTGCAGCACGAGGTGCGACAGGGTGGCGAGGTCGGGGGTCAGCAGGGTCAGGAACAGGTCGCGCCCGCTGCTGATGATCGAGATCGAGACGACCTGCGGGATGCGGGACAGGACCTCGACGGCGTGCGCGCGGGACGTCGGCTCGATGTCGACCTCGATGAACGCGTTGCAGTGGTCCGCGGCCCACAGCCGCACTTCGGGGTAGGCGGTGACGCGCGCGAAACCCGTGTCGGCCAGCACTTGCCACCGCCGGGCCGCGGTGACCGGGTCGATGCCGAGCGAGCGCCCGACCTCGTGCCAGGTCGCCCGCGGCGCGGCTTGCAGGGCGTGGACGAGCCGGAGGTCGGTCTCGTCGGGTGTGAACGAATCCTGCACTGGAGGCCATCCCGGTGAGCGATCTTGACAATTCGAGGGTCGAGAGTGGCACCCGACGTGATCCTCGGCAAGTGCCCCGCCACCGACCCGAGGAGCGATCAGCCATGTCGGCGAGCCAGAACGCGGCCCTGATGGATCACTTGGTGCGACTGCGACGGCAGTTGCACGCCGAGCCCGAGATCGGCCTGGACCTCCCGCGCACGCAGGAGAAGGTGCTCGCCGCGCTCGACGGCCTGCCGCTGGAGCTGACGCCGGGGCGGTCGTTGACGTCGGTGACCGGCGTGCTGCGCGGCGCGCGGCCGGGACCGGTGGTGCTGCTGCGCGCCGACATGGACGCGTTACCCGTGCAGGAGCGCACCGGGCTGGACTACGCGTCCCGAGTGGACGGTGCGATGCACGCGTGCGGCCACGACATGCACACCGCGATGCTGGTCGGCGCCGCGCACCTGCTCGCCGCACGCCGGGACGAGTTGGCCGGTGACGTCGTCTTCATGTTCCAGCCCGGCGAGGAGGGGTGGGACGGGTCGGCCGCGATGATCGCCGAGGGCGTCTTGGACGCCGCGGGCCGCCGGCCGGACGCCGCCTACGCGTTGCACGTGTTCGGCGCGGGCGTGCCGCACGGCGTGTTCTCGGCCCGTCCGGGCACCACGATGGCGGCTTCCGACGCGCTGGACGTCACCGTGGTCGGCGCGGGCGGGCACGGCGCCCGGCCGCACCGCGCGCAGGACCCGATCCCGGTGGCGTGCGAGATCGTCACGGCGTTGCAGGCGATGGTCACCCGTCAGGCCGACGTCTTCGACCCCGCGGTGGTGACCGTGGGGTCGTTCCACGCCGGGAGCAGGCGCAACGTCATCCCCGACACCGCGCGGTTCGAGGCGACCGTGCGCACGTTCTCCGCGCCGGCGAGGGCCAGGATCAAGGACGCCGCTGTCACGTTGGCGCGGTCGATCGCGCGGGCGCACGGCCTGCGCGCCGAGGTGGACTACCGCGACGGCTACCCGATGACCGTCAACGACGCGCGGGAGGCCGCGTTCGTCGCCAACACCATCGCCGACGTCTTCGCCGGGCGCTTCCGGCCGCTGGCGAACCCGATGCCGGGAGCCGAGGACTTCTCCCGCGTGCTGCAAGAGGTCCCCGGCGCGTTCATCCCGTTCGGCGCGGGCGACGGCACCGACAACCACTCCCCTCTCGTCCGGTTCGACGACGCGCTGCTGCCCGACGGCGCCACCGTCCTGGCCGAACTCGCGCTGCGCCGCAGCGGCCGGTGAGACCCGTCAGGCGGCCAGTTCGCCCGCGGTCGGCACGCGGCCCAGGTCGGTGGACAGCTCGAAGACCATCGCCTCGCTGATCTGGGTGGTGATCAGGGTCGGCCCGCCGGGGTCCAGGCGACCGTTGGCGGCGTAGTGGCGCAGGACCGTGGTGGTGAACGTGCCGCCCCTGGGGTCGAACGGTCAGCACGGCGAGCGCGGCGGCGTGGACGGCCCGCACCAACGCCTCGCCACGCCGTCGTTCCGGCGCCTTGGCAGCCGCTTTCTCCATGGCGTTGCGCCGCGCGGACCGCACCGGTCCGGCCGAATGGTTGCTGCGCCGGCTCACCTACGGCCGCAGGGGTTTCGAAAACATTCGATAAGCATTGCCCGGCGCGGTGGCGCACACCCATCGTGGGACGCCGTCGCATCGTCGGAAGGGGCCCTCGAAGTGCGAAAACTCTTATCCGCGTCCTTGATCGCCGCGTCCTTGGCCGCAGCGGGCCCGCTGCCGCCGGTCGCCGCCGCCACGCCCGCCACGCCCGCCACCACCCTCGCCAACACCCTGGCCGCGGCCGCCGAGCGCAGCGGCCGGTACTTCGGCGCGGGCGTGCAGGGGTACAAGCTGTCCGACCCCGCGTACGCGGGCATCCTGGACCGCGAGTTCGCCGTGGTCACGCCCGAGAACGAGATGAAGCTCGACGCCACCGAGCCGCAGCAGGGCCGGTTCTCCTTCGCCCCGGCCGACCGGGTCGTGGACCACGCCGTGCGGCAGGGCAAGCGGGTGCGCGGCCACACGTTGCTCTGGCACTCGGGGCAGCCGTCCTGGCTGGTGAACCTGTCGGGCGCGGCGTTGCGGCAGGCGATGCTCAACCACGTCACGCAGGTGGTGGCGTACTACCGGGGCCGGATCCACTCGTGGGACGTGGTCAACGAGGCGTTCGCCGACGGCACGTCCGGCGCGCGGCGCGACTCCAACTTCCAGCGCACCGGCGACGACTGGATCGAGGCGGCGTTCCACGCGGCCCGGGCGGCCGATCCCGGCGCGAAGCTCTGCTACAACGACTACAACACCGAGAACTGGGCCCACGCCAAGACCCAGGCCGTGTACCGGATGGTGCGCGACTTCCGGGCGCGTGGCGTGCCGATCGACTGCGTCGGCCTCCAGTCGCACTTCACCGCCAACCACCCGGTGCCCGCCGACTTCGCCGGCACCATCCGCAACTTCGCCGCGCTCGGCGTGGACGTGCAGCTGACCGAGCTGGACATCGAGGGTTCCGGCGCCACCCAGGCGGAGAACTACCGCCGTGCGGTCACGGCCTGCCTGGCGGTGAGCCGGTGCACCGGCATCACGGTGTGGGGCATCCGCGACAGCGACTCGTGGCGAGCGTCGAGCACCCCGCTGCTGTTCGACCCCACCGGCGCGCGCAAGCCCGCTTACACCGCCGTGCTGGACGCCCTCAACGGCGCACCGTGCCACTGAAAACGCCCGGTCGGGGCCGTCCACCGGTAGCGGGGCATTCAATAACCGCGGGATGACCGACGGCCGAATGACATCACCACCGCACCGACCCGATCGTCGGACGGGTCACCACCACCAATTTTCGACCCGCGACCGTTCCGGTGCATTCGGAATCCCGCACCCCGACCGGGAAGTACCGGTACCGGAGATCGCCGACGGATGGTGGACGGCACGATTCGGCCACTCGGACCACGGCGTTGGCACCCGATGACGGCTGAGCTGTGCCGGATGCAATCTACACCGGTCACCCGGCGCTTCGCCGCCGGTCGCGCGCAATTACCCCGAGAACACCTATTCGGCTGTCCGAATAGGTGTATCCGCCCGTCCGGCCAAGCTCACCCGAATGACCGATCCGAGCCTTTCTCGAATCGTTTGGAATAGCACTCCCCGGTCTTGTCGGTCCCCGATCAATCTGCTTGAGTTCGCGCCGCAAGCCCGACTCCGAACTAATGAGGGAGGATGCCATGGACTTGACTTTCGAGGTCGAGGACCTGGTCCTGGACGAACTGGCCGTGACCACCATCGCCGACACGACGCTCGTGGACGGCGACCCGGTCGCCTCCACGGCCTGCTCGTGCTGCTCGTCGAAGCCGCACGTCAACCCGGCGGGCAAGTAGCCGGTCCGGTGAGCTGACGCGCTCGCCACGACGGACCGTTCGTGGCCGCACGTCGACGTCCCACGTCGGGGGCGTCGGTCCCGGCGCCCCCGACCACCCTCCTGCGGAGGTAGCGCGCATGGCCGGTGTGATCACCACCGAGTTGGCGCCGTACGCGTTGGTCCGCGTGGCGGCGTTGCCCCACCCCGAGCCACCGCCGGGCGCGGCGGGCTTCCGGAGGGCGATGGCCGCCGCGGTCGCGGCGCACTCCCGACTCCGGGAGCTGGCGCCGCAGGTGGCCGACGCGTTGCACGACAGCGCGAGCGACCACCCGGCCGAGTTCCACCGCCGGGTCGTGCTGCCGCTGCGGCGCGACGTGCACAACGCACGCTCGCCCCGGACCGCGCTGCTGGCCGGGTTGGGCACGTTGCCCGAGCGGGTCCCGCCGCTGGCGCGCTGGCTCGACGAACGCGCCGCGCTCGACGCCGCCACCGAGGTGGCGCTGGACGCGTGGCCGCACGCGCTGGCCGCCGAACGCGCCGTGCTGGCGCGGGTGTGCCAGGCCGAGCCGGTGCGGCTGGCCGGGGTGCTGACCGGCGCCGACCTGCTGCACGGCCTGACCCGCGCGGCGGCCGGCGGCGGCGCGCCCGACCGCAAGGCCCGCAAGGTCGAGGCGACGGTGCTGCGCTACGCCTTGCGCGCCACGTCCAAGACCAGCCCGCTGTCCTGGTACACCCAGGTCGGCTGGGGTTCCTGGGGCGACGGGCCCTGGCCGCGGGCGCGACCGGTGGCGCACACCGAGCCGAACCGCCTCCTGCTGACCCGGTTGGTGGCCGCCTTCCGCGACCGGCCGCACCGACTCGCACCCGGATTGCGCGAACACGACGGCCACGTGGTGTTCCGCCGCGACACCCTGATCGCTCCCCCGCCCGACGCCCCGCCGTCGCGGATCGACGTCACGCGCGAGGAGCAGGTGGACGTGGCGGCGACGGGGCCGCTGCGGTTCCTGGTGGCCGCGGTGCGGGACGCCGGACCCGGCGGGGTCGTGCCGGCCGAACTGGTCGAGGCGCTGGCCGCCAGGCTGGCCACGCCCGAGGCGGCCACCGCCGCCCGCGCCTACGTCGACCGGGTGCTCGACATCGGCCTGCTGGTGCCGGTGGAGCCGGTGCACCCGCAGGACCCGGACGCGCCGGCCGCGATCGCCGCGTGGTTGCGCGAGCAGGGCGCGCCCGACGTGGCCGACCGGCTGACGCGGCTGGTGACCGCCACCGCCGCCTTCGCCACCGCCGACCCGCCCGCGCGGGCCGTCGCCACCGCCGAGCTCACCGCGGGCTGGCGCGACCTCGGCGAACGGGTCGGCGTCGACCTGTCCGGGATCGCACCGGTGCTGGAGGACGTCCTGCTCCCGGAGCCGGTCCGGGTGCCCGCCACCGGCGCCGAGGCGCTGACCCGGCTCACCCCGCTGCTGGTCCTGTTCGACCAGCAGGTGCTGGTGCGCAGGCTGGTGCGCAACCGGTTCGTCGACGCGGTCGGTCCCGGCGGCACGGCCTCCCTGGCGGAGTGCGCGGTCTTCCTGTCGGGCGTCTCGCCGGACGACGCGAACACCGCCCGGTCCGCGCGTGACCCCGGGGTCGTCTCGCTGATGGAGTCCCGCGCGAAGATCGCGGCGGCGGCGCGCGCGGACGGCGTGCTGTCCGACGACCTGGTGCACGAGGCCGCCCACCACGTGCCGGACTGGCTGCGCCGCCCCGGTTCGTACGCGTTCTTCGGCCAGCCGACACCGGACGGGCGACTGGTCGTCAACCACGTCTACCCCGGCTTCGGCCGGTTCCTGAGCCGGTTCCTGCGGCGGTTGCCCGGCGCGGCGGACGCGGTGGCCGCGCAGCTGCGGCGAGCGCTCGGCGAGCGGTTCGCGCAGTTCCGGCCGCTGCACGGGTTCAACGCCAACCTGCACCCGCTGCTGGGCGCCCACGAGGTCGGCGAGGACGCCCGGTGGGTCGACCTGCCCGCGGACGAGCTCCAGGTCCGGCACGACCGGCGGACCGACGAGGTCAGGGTCGTGCACCGGGGCGAGCCGCTGGACGTGGTGTACCTGGGATTCCTGCTGCCGGCGCTGATGCCCGACCGGCACGTCCCGCTGCACGCCGACCTGGCGTGCGGCTGGGTGGACCTCGACGCGCTGCGGTCGAGCGAAGACGACGGCGAGGTGGTGCGGCGCGGAGGGCTGCGCTACCGGGACGTGGTGCTGGCCCGCCGCACCTGGGACTTCCCCGCGCCCCCGGAACTGGGCGTCGACGAGGCGGTCGCACCGGCGGTGGCCCGGCTGCGCGCTCGGCACGGGCTGCCGGAGCACGTGTTCGTGGACGCCCGCGCCAGGGCCGTGTCCGCTGATCCTTTGGAACGCATGATGGTCCCGACCAAGCCGCAGTACGTCGACTTCGGCAACGCCCTGCACCTGCGCTGCCTGCCCCGCCTGCTGGCCCGGTTCCCCGACGGCGTCGAGCTGACCGAGGCGTTGCCCGTGCCGGGCGCGCAGTCACCCGGCGGCCGGGTGCTCGAAGTGATCGCGGAGACGTACTGGGGGATCTCGTGAGCGGGGAGCTGGTGCGGCTGCGCCCGATCGTGCACGCCAGTCCGACGGACACCGGCCTGCACGTGCGGGGGTGGGCGACCGCCTTCACCGTCCGCGGCGGCAAGGGCCTGTGGACGGTCTGGCAGAAGCTGGCCGGGCCGTTGACCGCGGGGGTGGCGCCGGAGCGGCTGACCGTGCCCGACCAGGCGCCGCCGGCCGTGGCGGCGGCCCTGAAGATGATCATCGACCAGCTGCGCGAGCACGACCTGCTGGTCCGGGTGCCCGACTCCTGGGACGCCGACGGTCCGCCCGAGCACGTCGCGCGGTGGCTGGAATCGGTGGCGGAACGGCCCGCGCCGGCGTGGGACGCGTTGCGCGCGAGCACGGTGGTCGTCACCGGGTCCGGCGCGGTGGCCGCGGCGGCGCGCCGGGCGTTGACGGCCACGGGGTTGGTGGTCGGGCCGGTCGAGCCGGGGCCGGACCTGCTGCTGGTGTGCGGTGCCCACGTCGTCGCCGCCCGGTGCGCGGCGGACGTGGGGTTCGTCGTCGCGCCCGGTGCGCGCGGCGACGTGCTGGCCGACGCGGAGGCCGTCGCCCACCGCCTGGCCGGGTCGGCGGGTGAGGTGCCGGAGGTGCTGGCGGCGTTGGTCGGGTCGGCCGCGGCGCACCGGTTGGTGTGCGCGGTCGCCGGGCTGCCCGACCCGGCGCACGAGGTGGTGGACGCTCCCTCCGACGCGCCACCACGGGATCCGGCGCACCAGTCGGTGTTCGTCGCGCGGCTGGACCCCTTGCGGGCGGACTACCACCCGTGGCTGTCGGCGGTGCGCCCCACGCCTCCCGCCGGGCGGATCGCCGACGTGCTGGGCGACCCCGAGCTCGGGCCGGTGCCCGCCCCGGACACCGGTGACCTGCCCCAGGTCCCGGTGAAGCTGGCCGTCTCGGGCGCTGTCGTCGGCTACGGCACGACCGAGCGGTCCGCCCGCCTGGACGCCGTGGTCCGCGCCGCGCACCGGCTGGCGCCCGACAACGCCGTGGTGGGCGCGGATCCCGTCCACGCGCTCGGTCTCGCGCTGCGCACCGCCGCCCGGTCCCTGCCGGGCTCCCGGGTCGACCCGGACGAGTGGCAGACCGACCCGACCGCTCGGCGGTGGTGGAAGGCGGTGGTGCTGCGGTTCGCGCTGCCCGCCGAGGTGGCGGTGGACCGGCTCGGCGACGGGGTGGTGCGGGCGGTCGTCCGCGCGGGTGGCGCGGAGCTGTCCTGGGCGGTCGAGGCGACCGCCGCCGACGCCGTGGCGTTCGCGGCGATGGCGGCGGCGGGCCGTGCGCAGGCCGGAGGGTCGGAGCCGGTGGTGCTCTCCGGCGCGTTCCCCGTGGAGGAACCGAGCACGGCGGACGTCCCGTGGACCGACCGGTCCTGGCACTGGCCGCACGGGCTGCGTGACGCGGAGGACGCGTTGCAGCGCCGGTTGGCGGAGCTGTCGGGCGGCGCGGAGGTCAAGCCGGTGGCGTTGGGCCCGGTCCTGCACGCGGCCGGTCTGGCGGCGTTCGCGGTGCCGGAGGTGAGCCGGTGAACGTGGTGTCGTTGACCGCGTACACGATCGGCGACCTGCGGCGCGTCGGCGCGGACGGCGCGGTGCTGCCGATCCGGTACGACGGCGCGGTGACGTTGGTGGGTCCGGTCGTCGGAGTCGGTCCTGGGGTGTGCCTCGGCTGCGCGGAGGACATCCGGCTGGCCGCGCAGGGTGCCGCTGTGCCGCGTCGTGACGAGGGCGTGCGGTTGGGTGGCGTGCCCTCCCCGGTGCACGGCCCGCTGGTGGACGCGTTGACCGAACTCGTGCTGGCCGACCCGGACGCCTACCGCGACCGCGTGCTGGCCGTCCGCACGGACCTGGGCGCGGTGACCGAGCACCGGGTGCGGCCCCGTCCCGAGGGCTGCCCGGTGTGCGGGCCGCTGCCCGACGACACCGCCGAAGCCGCGGTCGTGGTCCGCGAACCCGTGCCCGTGCCGCCGGGGGCGCTGCGCGGTCCGAACCCGCTCACCGGAGGCGACGCCGTGCGCGACGCGCTGGTCGACCGGCGGCACGGACCGGTCGACAGGCTGTCCCGCGTCGGCGACGCGCCGCTGCCCGCGGTGAGCGCGCGGATCGTGGGCGACGACGGACCGCAAGCCGGTTTCGGTCGGACGGCCACGTTCGGCGAGTCCGAGCGGGTGGCGTTGTTCGAGGCGGTGGAACGGCTCGCCGGGATGCGTCCCCGGCGCACCCGGACCGTGCTGGAGGCGTCGTTCGCCGACCTGGGTCCGGACCGCGCGGTCGAGCCGACCCGCTTCGGGCTGCCGGACTTCCCGTCGCCGGGCGTGGTGCCCTACACCCCGGAGGTCCGCACGCGCTGGGTGCACGGGTGGTCCTACTCGCGCGGGACCACCGTGGCGGTGCCCGAGCACGTCGTCTACTGGGGCGGCACACCCGGGCCGCGGTTCGTGAACGAGACGTCCAACGGGTGCGGCACCGGCAACAGCCTCACCGAAGCCGTGCTGCACGGGCTGTTCGAGGTCGCCGAGCGGGACGCGTTCCTGATGGCGTGGTACCAGCGGACGCCGTTGCGCTGCGTCGTGGTGCGCGACGGGCTCGCGCTGCACCTGTCCGACCGGCTCGAACAGCTCGGCTACCGGCTGGAGTGCTACGACGCGACCAACGACCTGGCGGTGCCCGCGGTGCTCGCCCTGGCCCGGCACACCGGTGACGGGCCGTCCCCGCGGGCGTTCTTCGCGGCGGGCGCCGGGGTGGACCCGGACGCGGCGGTGCGGTCCGCGGTGGTGGAGGTGGCGGTGGACGTCGAGTCGGCCGCCCGGCGCGCCCACGCCGACCCGGAGGAGTACGACCGGGACCGGCTGCTGCGGATGCTGCGCGAACCGGACCTGATCCGCACGATGGAGGACCACGTGACGGTCAACGGCCTGCCCGAAGCCGCCGACCGCTACGACTTCCTGCGACCGGGCGACCCGGTGGCGCCGACCCCGCCCGACGTGCCGCGGCACGACCTGGACGCGTTGCTGGAGCACTACGTGACCGCGTGGGCGGCGTTGGACCTGGAGGTGATCGCGGTGGACCTGACCGACCCGGTGGTGCGCGACGACCTCGGCCTGCACACGGCGAAGGTCGTCGTGCCGGGCACCCTGCCGATGACGTTCGGCGAGCGCGACCGCCGCACCCACGGCATACCGCGCCTGCGCCCGACCGGCCCCCTGCTACCCCACCCGTTCCCGTGACCGCCGCCGACGCCCCGAGCGCCGACCCGGTGCCGGCGGCCACCCCACCGACCAGCCGCACCTCACCGCCCACCACCGACTCCGCGCCCGCTGCCCAAACGCCACCCGCTCCCACCGCGCCACCCGCCACCCACACGCCGACCACCGCCACCGCTCCGATCGCCGCCACCACACCGCCTAGCGCCCACGCGCCCACCGGCGCCAACACCACTCCCGAGGCGCCACCCGCCGGCACACCGGCCGCCGCCGACGCGCTCGCTGCCGCGTACCGGCACGGCCCCGGTCGGGCGATCACCTCGGTTCCGCAACCGAACCCAACGCCTCCCCCGCCCGGACCGCGGGTCGCGTTGACCGGGCTGGCCCGTTTCGGCCGGTTCGGAGCGGCGTTGGCGCACCTGTTGACCGACGTCGCCACGCCGCAGCGTTGGGAGCCGTGGAACCCCTACAACGACCACCGGGCGTACCCGTCCGCCAGGTCGGCGTTCGCGGTGGACGTCACGCTGGTCGTGGACGGTCGGTCGTGGCCGCTGGACCCGGCTCGCCGGGCGCTCGTCGGCGGCGCGCCCGAACGGCTCGGCACGTGCGCCCGGCTCGACCTCGTGCGCCGTCCCGAGCGCTTCTCCGCCGGGTACGGCGACTTCACCGACGTGCTGGTGGAACTGGAACTCGGGCACCTGCTCGCCGCCCTGGCGGACCACGCGGCACGGCTGGGGCTGCGGGCACACTTGGCCGGCGAGGGCGTCGTGGTGTGCTCGGATCACGAGACCGGCGCACGGGTGCGACCGCCGGCGCGCAGTTCCGGGATCGGGCCGCGCGGAGTCGCCGCCGATCCACGACCGCTGCCCGCCTCGGCGTTCCACGCGGTCGTCGCCGCCGTGCCACGCCTCCCGCACCTCCGGCACCGGTTGGGGGTGCACAACGTCGAAGGCGTGCCGGACGGCTGGTACGACCCCGATCGGCTGGTCACGGCGGGACCGGTGGTGGCGCGGCTCAGGGATGCCTTCAGGCACCCGCCGGAGGTAGTGGACATCGGCAGCGCGAACCTGGCCCTGGTGATCACCGGCGACCCGGCGGCGGCGATCGCCGACACCGGGCCCGACGGCTACCGGGCACTGCTGCGCGCGGCCGGTTCCGCCGCCCAGCGCGTCTGCGCGACCGCGGCGGAGGCGGGCCTGTTCTGCCGCCCGTTGCGCAGCCTGCACGACGAGGAGTTGGAGGCGCTGGTGCGGGCGCCTGCCGGGCACAGCGTCCTCTACCTGCTCGTGGCGGGCCGGCCGCGGGCCACGGGGTTCACCTACGACCTCAGCCCGTTGGAGGAGCTGCCGTGACGTGGACCGCGCTGCACGTGCGGCTGTCGTGGCGGGTCGAGCACGTCGACGCGTTCATCGCCGACGTGCTCGCGCCCGCGATGGCCGAGCACCGGGCCGCCGGCCGGATCGCCGACTGGTTCTTCCTTCGCTACTGGCGGACCGGCCCGCACCTGCGCGTGCGGCTGCGTGACGCCGCCGGGCACTCGGACGCGATCGCCGAGGAATTGCGCGCCTTGGTCGCGGCGGCGGGCCACCCCGAGGTGGAGGTGGACCCGGACAGCTACCACGCCGCCCTCGGCACGACGGGCGAGGACCTGCTGCCGCACGGCGAGGTGCGCGAGGCGCCGTACGAACCGGAGGTGGAGCGCTACGGCGGGCCGGCCGCGATGCCGATCGCCGAGGAGGTCTTCTGCCGCAGCACGGACGTCGCGGTCGCGGTGCTGCGCGCGGCCCGCGCACCACGGGCCAAGCTCAGCGCCGCGGTGGAACTGGTGATGGCCACGACGTCCGCGCTGGGACTGGACCGCCCGGCGGCGGCCTCGTGGCTGCGCACGCTGGCCGCGTCCTGGCGGATGGGCCGCGAACCGGCTCCCGCGCCGAGGATGTCCTCCCACTCGGCCGCACACCGGTTGCACGCCACCGGAGCGGCGCGGTTGAGCGCCCGGTGGGACCGCGTCGACTCCGCACCGACCGGGGCGGTGGCGTACTGGATGCGGCAGGTGCGCGCCGACCTGCCGCAGCACGTGTGGGGGTCCCAGCTCCACATGCTGCTCAACCGCCTGGGCATCGGTCCCGACGAGGAGCGCACGATCTGCTGGCTGGTCGCGGCCACCGCGCTCGCTCCGACGGGCGTCGCCCGGTTCCACGCCGACGGCGCCGACGCGCCGGACCGCCGGTACCTGGAGGCGAGCAAGTACCGCCCGGACGTCGACGAGCAGCGACCGCGCAAGGACAGCTCCCACGACCGACCCGCGCTCCAGCCGTGGCAGGAGGCCGTGCGGCTGCCGGAACCACCCGACACCCCGGCGTCGCTGCGGCAGGTCCTGCGCGACCGGCGCACCGGCCGGGGCGACGCGCTGCGGGGACCGCTGGACGCCGCGCGGTTGGCGGCGCTGCTGTGGACCGCGCACGGCCGGTTGCCCGACGGCAGGCGTCCGCACCCCAGCGCCGGCGCCCGGTACACCGCGCGGCTGCGGCTGGCGGCGTGGTCCGTGGACGGCCTGGCGCCGGGTCTCTACGACGTGGACGAGGGCGACCGGCGGTTGGTGGCGGTGGCGCCCGCGCCGAGGGTCGAGGACGTGGAGCGCACGTCGAGCTGGTTCGGTCCGGGCGCCGCTCTCACCGGGGGCGTGGACATCGCCACCGCACCGGCGCTGCTCGGGCTCTACGCGCGGATCGGCGACCTGCGCCGCGACTACGGGCTGCGGGCCGTGCGGTTGGGGTTCGCCGAGGCCGGTCACCTGGCGCAGAACCTGGCCCTGGTCGCGGCCGGCCTGTCGTTGTCCCTGGGGCTGCTCGGCGGGTTCTACGACGACCTCGCGCACGACGTGTTCCTGCTGGACGGCGTGGACGACACGTTGGTCTACCTGCTGCCGGTCGGGGCCTCCTGAGGTCGGAGGCGCCCGGAACCGGAAGCGGGTCACACCCTCAGGTCACGGCTTGGGCGCGAGGGTGATGAACCGCCGTTGCCACAGCGCCAGGATCTCGGCGCGCGCCTCGTCGGTCAGCTCGCCCGCAAGCGAGGCGATCGTGGCCTTGCCGTCGACGGCGGCCAGCAGGTCGAACACGGCCGGTGACACGGTCGTCGACGGGCCGAACGAGTAGTTCAGGTAGATCTCGCCGCTCACCTCGTCGCCCGGCTGCCAGTCCTTGCGCAGCCGGGTGTCCGGGCGGAACGCGGGCACCAGGTCGTCCAGCGCCCGCACCACCGGTTCCCGTCGCCGGACCAGGAAGTCCTCGACCACCAGCACGTCGATCTCCGTGGTCAGGTAGCAGGTCAGCGCGTCGTGCACGGACTGCACGATCGGCTCGGCGTTGTTGTTGAACGACGTGTTGAGCAGCACGGGGGTGCCGGTGAGCTCGCCGAACCGGGCGATCAGCCGGTGGAAGCGGGCATTGGCCTCCGGCGCGACCACCTGGACCCGCGCGGTGCCGTCGACGTGGGTCACCGCGCCCAGCTCGGCCCGGCGGTCCTCGTGGACGTGCACCACGAACGACATGAACCCGTGGTCCGCGGCGGTGCCGGTGAGGTCGAAGTAGGTGGCCGCGTCCTCCCGCGTGACGGCGGGGGCGAACGGCCGGAAGCCCTCCCGCTTCTTCACCATCGCGTTGATCCGGTCCCGGTTCTCCACCGGGCGGGCGTCGGCCAGGATGCTCCGGTTGCCCAGCGCGCGCGGCCCGAACTCCGAGCGCCCGTGCGCCCAGCCGACCACCGCGCCGCCCGCGAGCAGCTCCGCGGTCGCGTCGACGATGTCCGCGGGCCGCTCGACGTCCACGATCCCGCTCCACGCCGACAGCTGCCGCTCGACCTCCTCCGGCGTGCCGAGGTCGGGCCCGAGGCTCGCGTGGGTCATTCGGGCGATGCGGGTGGGCGGCGCGCCGAGGTGCTGGGCGGCGACGATGGCCGCGCCCTCCGCCGAGCCCGCGTCGTTGGACGACGGGTGGACGAAGACCTCCTCGAACAGGCCCGAGCGCAGGATCACCCCGTTGAGGCTGCTGTTGTGCGCGACGCCGCCGGTGAAGCACAGCCTCTTCGCGCCGGTCTGCCGGGCCCAGTGCGTGATCACGTGCATGGCCACGGTCTCCAGCATCTCCTGGAGCCCGGCGGCGAAGTCCTTGTGCTCCTGCGTCACCGGCTCGCCCGCGGTCCGGGACGGGTACCCGACGGCGAGGAACGGCGCCACGGTCGGGTTGATGTCCGGCAGTCCGGGGATCAGTTCGTAGCCGCCGTCGGGCAGCAGCGCGTAGAGGCCGCGGAACTGCTCCCGGTAGGTCGCCGGGTCGCCGTACGGGGCCAGTCCCATGACCTTGTACTCGTCGCCGAAGCCGTAGCCGACGTGGCCGATCGCGTCCTGGTAGAACAGGCCGAGCGAGTGCGGGACCGAGTAGGACCGCAGTTCCCGCATCTCGCCGTCCCCGGCGGCGAAGACCGTGGCGGAGGCGTCCTCGCCGCGGCCGTCCATGACCACGACCAGCGCGTCCGACATGCCCGACCGGGCGAACGAGGACCACGCGTGCGCGAGGTGGTGCCGCGAGAACACCACCCGGTCCGGGGCGAGGTCCCAGTCGAACCGGGTGCGCAGCCGGTCCAGGAGGAGGTCGACGCCGGAGCTGATCGGGTAGACGGGCGCCGACACCTGGTAGTTCCGCAGCCCCTGGTCGAGGAGCTCCTGGCTGAAGTAGTAGCCGACGGCGTCGACGTCCTGCGGTCGGACGCCGGCCAGGTCGAGGCAGGCGCGGACGGCCCCGGTCGGGAACCTGTTCGTCTTCTTGATCCGGTTGTACCGCTCCTCCTCGACCGCGGCGACGAGCTCGCCGTCGGCCACCAGGCAGGCGGCGGCGTCGTGCATGTAGCTCCGGAACAGGTCCGGTAACAGGTCGAAGTGTCCACTGATGCCCAACGTCAGCATGGTTCTCCCACTCCACTCGCGAGGTTCGGTGCTACTCGTCGTACGGTCGGGCTACCGGCCCAGCAGCTTCTCCAACACCGCCGCGGCCGCGGGCGCCCCACCGCTGGAGCGGACGACCTCGCCCATCTCCGCCACGGCCGCCCGGTTGGCCGACGCCGCGGCCACCGCCGCGCGCAGCCCGGCCGGCGTCTGGTCCTCCAACGTGACCCCGAGGCCCAGTTCGGCGGCCCGTGCGGCGATGGCCCGCTGCTCCGGGATCTGGGGCACGGTCACGAACGGCACGTCGTGGTACAGCGACTCCATGATCGAGTTCATGCCCGCGTGGCTGAGGAACACCGAGGCGTGCCGCAGCACGGCCACCTGCGGCACGCGCCGGTGCGCCGAGACGTTCGCGGGCAGCGGTCCGAGCCGGGCGGGGTCCAGGTCGCCGATCGACATCACGACCTCCCACGGCTCGTCGGCGAACGCCTCGACGCACGCCCGGTAGAACTCGGGCCGCGAGTTGAACACCGTGCCGAGCGAGATCAGCAGCACCGGCGAGTCGGACTTCGGGGACCACTCCTCGGCTTCCTGCCAACTGCCCAGCGACGGCCCCACGAAGTGGAACCGGTCGTCGAACGTCTCGGCGGACAGCTGGAACGAGCGCGGCACGAACACCACGTTCATCGGCGCGACGTGGCCGAACATCAGGTTCGGGTCGTCCAGGAAGCCGAAGCCGGAGGCGAACTTCGCCATCCGCCCGATCGCCGTGACCAGCTGCGGGTGCTGGTGGTCGAACGACGGCGGCAAGTACACCTGCGTCGCCGAGAACCGCTCGTTCTCCGCGAACGTCGGCACCAGCGCCACCTCGGGCACGCCGAGCAGGTTGGCGAGCATCCGCCCGGTGAAGGTCACCGAGTCGTAGCAGACCACGTCCGGCCGGTCGGTCTCGAAGTGCGCGGCCAGCACCGGGAACGACACCTCGGCGTCGTCCAGGAAGTACTCCAGGGTCACGGCCAGCTGCTCGGCGGTGAACTCGCCGCGCGCGTCCAGGTCCGGCGGCAGCTCCGACGGCAGCACGACCGGCGTCGCGCCCGCCCTCGCCGCGCCGTCGGCGGTGGCGGGCCCGGTGGCGTAGCTGACCCGGTGCCCGCGCCGGACCAGCTCCTGCACCAGCGGCAGGGTGGGGTTGACGTGCCCGGCCGCGGGCGCGCTGACAAAGGCGATGTGCGCCATCAGATCTCGGCGAGGGAGCGCGCCGCGCCGACCGCGGGGTGCTTCGCCGACACCGTGCGGGACCAGTCGTTCCCGCTCTCACCGGACATCCTCGCCACCTCCCCTCCGTAAGCAGGCTTGTCGTAGCTCGTGATCGGCCGAGTCCACCGCGTGCCGGGCGGGGTGTGCGACCCTGCGCCGCGCCACCCGGAGCACCGGCGCCCGGCTCGGCAAGCCGTCCCGGACGTGGGTGGGGTCGACCTCAGTCCTCCTCCAGCACCACGGGCAACGCCTTGTGCCCGTTGGTGAAGAACGAGCCCAACGGTTCCAGCTCCGCGGGCGGTACGGCCAGCCGAAGGTTCGGGAACCGCTCGAACAGCGCCCGCAACGCCACCGTGGCCTCCATCCGCGCCAACGGCGAGCCGAGGCAGAAGTGCACGCCGTGGCCGAACGCGAGGTGGTCGCGCCGGGACGGCCGGGTGATGTCGAACGCCTCGGCGTCCTCGCCGTGCCGCGCCGGGTCGCGGCCGGCCGCGCCGAACGACACCAGGATCGCGTCGCCCGCGGCGATCCGCACGCCGTCGACTTCCACGTCCCGCACCGCGTACCGCAGCGGCAGGTTCGGCACCGGCGCCTGCCAGCGCAGCGTCTCGTCCACCACGTCGTCCCAGGTGCTCGTCCCGGCCGTGACGAGGTCGAGCTGGGACGGGTGCGCGGCCAGCCCGTGCACGGCGTTGTCGAGCAGGTTGACCGTGGTCTCGAAGCCCGCGCTGATGGTCAGCAGCAAGGTGTCCAGCAGCTCCTGCTCGCTGAGCCGGCCGCCGTCCTCCCCCTGCGCCGCGATCAGGTCGGTGGTCATGTCGTCACCGGGGTTCGCGCGCTTCTCCGCGACGAGGCCCTTCAGCAGCATGTACAGCTCGGCGGACGCGCCCTGCACGCCGTCCGGGTCGGCGTCGAGGCTGAACACCGCCTCCACCAGGCGGCGCAGGTCGCCACCGGTCCGCTCGGACAGCCCGAACAGGCCGCTGATCACCCGGATCGGCAGCTGGAACGCGAACTCCGCGCGCAGGTCCACGACCTCGCCGCGCGGCACGGCGGCCAGGCGGTCGATCAGGTCGGCGGTGATCTCCTCGACGCGCGGGCGCATGGCGTCGATGCGGCGCGCGGTGAACGCCTTGGCCACCAGCTTGCGCAGCCGGGCGTGGTCCTCGCCGTAGGCGGTGAACATGTTCTTCATCGCCACCCACATGATCAACGGCCAGTCGGGCGGGATCTCGCCGTTGCGCCACGCGGGCCAGTGCCGGTTGGCGTCCTTGGAGACGGCCGGGTCCAGCAGCACGGCTTTGACGGCCTCGTGGCCGGTCACCGCCCACGCGCCGATGCCGCCGGGCAGCTCGACCGGCGTGGTGTGACCGCGTTCGCGCAGGGTGGCCGCCTCGCCGAAGATGTCGCTCCCGGACGGGTCGATGGTGTACCGCTCGACCGGTGGGAGCTCGACCGACTGCGTCACGAACGTCGTGCCGCGCGCGGGCGGCTCGGTGACCTCCAGGAGCGCGGCGGTGAACCGGGAGCCCATGCCCAGGCCGATCACCATGATCGTGTCGCCGGGCTCGAGGCCGCCGTCGTTGAGCAGGTGGTCGACGCCGAGCAGCTGGTCGCACGGCCCGACGTGGCCGAGTTCGCGCAGGAACGGCCAGGTGGTGCGGTCCAGGTCGATGCCGAGCGGTTCCAGCACCACGACCTGCAGCTGCGCCAGCCCCAGGCCCGTGATGACGAACCGGGTGATGTCGGCGATCGCCACGTTGGCTTCCTTGGCGGCCTGCTCGACCGCGTTGACCAGCGCCTCGCTCATCAGGGTCAGGTAGGGCGCGAGGCCGGTGACCTCGATGGGCGTGCGGTTGCGGTGCCCGAGCGGGTCGGGGATGGACGGGGTGGCCAGGACCTCCATCTGGGTGGCGGAGCTGTTCGCGGTGGCGACCAGGCGTGCCCGGCCGCCGTCGCGGGTGAGCACGGCGGACGCGGCGCCGTCGGCCAGGAAGATGCCGACGGTGGGCTGCCAGCGCTCCCAGCGCGGCGGCAGGAACCGGGCGGTCGCGGTGACCAGGGTGGCGGTGGCGGACCGGTCGGCCACCAGGTGGGCGGCGGCGGCCTGGAGCGCGGCCGACCCGCCGTTGCTGGTCGCCTCCACCTCGAACACCAGGGCGTGGCCGAGGCCGAGGACGCGCTGGAGGTGGCACGAGGACGCCATGTGGTCCTGGTGGTCCATCTGCGCGTAGGCGGCCATCGCGATGTCGGCGCCGGTCAGCCCGGACTGGCGCAGGGCGCCGATCGCCGCCCGCACCGCCATGGCGTGCTCGGTCAGGTCGTCGGACCGGGTGAACGAGGTGAAGTCGGACAGCGCGAGCAGCCGCCGCATGGTGTCGGTGTCGGGCACGGCGTCCGTCGCCTGCGTGCGCGGCGGCAGGTAGTGCCCGGTGCCGCCGATGAACACGTCATCCCAGATCATGGACGTCCCTTTCCCTGAGTTCGGACAACCCGGCGCCGTACCCGCGGAAGTCCGTGAGCCAGCTGCTGATCGCCAGCGCGGTGGAGGCGGAGTGCTGTTCCAGCACGGAGAAGTGGGGGGGGGGGGGAGCGGAAGAGGAGTGCCCTGAAGGAGGGCGGGCGGGGGTGGGGGGGGCGCGTAGCAGCGACGGGAGGATGGGGGTTGCGTTCCCACTCCCCCT